>NZ_JACJOR010000567.1:0-5360 GCF_014695615.1 Leptolyngbya sp. FACHB-711 | reverse complement strand
CAAATTCCAGATTGTATCTCTTTCCAAGATCAATAAAATCGTCAGTGCTTAATGGTACACCTTGCTCAAAAATAAAACGAATAGTTTGATCTCGTTCTTGGATATAGTTGCTGTATTCTTTGATAGCTACTTGATCTGCATCACCAAGCGTTGCTCCAACTCCAAAAAACTTACGGTAAATTTCGCCTTCCCTGTTCATCCAATATCTAACTACAGCCCACTGAAAACTACAGTCGTGTAGTTCGTAATAGATATAGCCCCTAACTTCTAGTAGTTCATTCTGTATTTCTGACGCTAACGTTCTGTTTTTTGATGATCTCAAACCCTTGTCTGATTCTAGGTGAGACTCACATCTCCAATAAATTTTAATTTCATCATCATCTACCTCTATATCTTCTGAAAAAATTTCTCCATAAATGCTTTCTCCAAATTCATCAAACTCATCTGCGAATTCGCTAACTACACGAGGATTATTGATCGGCACAAAAGGATCGTAAAGATGACAATACTTCACAAACTCAGTCTGTGATCTAGGGGAATAAGGCGCAACCATATCTAGTGAGAATTTTAACTTACATACATAAAATACCCAGGTAGGGCTGCTGTCTAACGGCAAAATGCAGCGGCGGCTAGTAAACCTAGAAGCTTCACAAATGACTTTTAACCGTCCGCTGCCATGTAGTATACGCCTGGCATGGGCGTGAACTAGTGAGGTGAAAGTCCCCTGGAGGAGAACCAGCGTCCAAATGCTCGAAAGTTCTTGGAGCCGAGTGACGACAACTCCTAGCTTAAGGCAAGGGCACTTCCGCGAGGAGGGATCTGAAGGAAGCTAGCGGCAAACCTGCGAGCCAACGAACAGAAACGTCATTGAAGGCTGAGATCTCTGGGGTGAGTTGGCACAATAGGGATTGTGATTGATTCAGCAGGTTTGGATGAAAGTTCAAGGATACGCTTGAGTCATCAATATTGTTTGCGCGTCTTCATGAACCGCTTATTGTGGACTCGCCTGATGAATGGTGTGGGAAGGGAAAGTTAAATGCTCTCCTCGACCCGATTAAGTGGTGTCTCAATCTGTTTTTACTGTAATAATAAACTCTATTCCCAAGGATTATCGTCTGCCCATGATTCTTCGCTGTAGTCATCATGTATTGGCAAGGAACCAAAGCGGCTGTCATCGTATTCACGTCGGTGGTATCCAATATACTTGCTTCCATCCATTCGATCTACACTGTTGCAAGCATACCAATCTACATAGCCATTAAATCCACCATTCTCAAAGTAATATTTTTTTCTGTTTTTTCGATCAATGTAATGCTTACTATAATGAGTTGAAGTTTTGTATAAGCAATCAATCATTTCTTCATATAAAACTTCAAGACGTTTAGCTCCTGTTTCGTAAAGTTTTCTCTGAATCCTATTACTATAAAGTTTATTGATTTCATCAAAGCTATAGCCCATGAAGTTTTCAAGAGCCATAATAGTTAAGATCCTAACGTTATTAGTATTGTAAAGATAGTCTTTTTTGCTTCTTAGCCAGAAGTTGATCAAACTTATAACCTCCTGGAATTTATCCCTTGTCAAACATTCTAAAGATTCAGCAAATTCTTCTAAATTTTCCTCGTTATTCACATCAAGTTCTTGACAATGAACTTTTTTCAAATGATTTTCCAGACGATCAAATCTTACTGAACAATGACATTTTGGGCACTGAACTAACTGCTGTGAACTGTTCATTCCTAAAACCTCCGAGATAATTGATTGACAAAAGTTGAAGGGAAGTACAGCCCCTAGTGAAAGGGTGCTTTGGGGTTACTGTAAAGTTATCACTCCTACAGATAAACCATGCAAACCTCCCATTTATATCATCAACTGCAAACTCATTTGGGTCAATCTGTTCCTTGGAAATAGCAAATTTTGAACGAGGGCAATAGTCAGAACAGATTGAGGGAAGAAATAAATTAAATGAAAGACGTCTAACGAGGTCGGAAAAGATAGTTATGTCCGTATAAATTTCTGGCATAGGTGTTAATTTAAGCAGGAGAGTTGCCCCTCCTGCTCGGCTCCAGAACCGGACGTAACCCTCTCAAGTTATCCGGCTCCTCAGTGAAAGGGTGGTTGCCAGACAGACCTCACCAGGGATGTTCAGAATTAAGGATGAATTGAACGTCCTTAACTTGTCTATCCTGGAGTGTTTTCAGGTCGTGGCAATGTCGATGGAGAAGCTGCTGATTGTGAATCGAATTGTTCCCGCCATGAGCGCGAGGACGAATATGGTCGATTTCTAGTGGTCGCGTGCCGTGCTATTGACCGCGATCTGCCCACGGGATGAGCAATAAGGTTGAGGGGATAAAGTTGAAAGGGTTAGTGGGAGCGGAATTGAGAGGAATTTCGATTCACTACGGCTGCCGCCGTGTGAGGATGAGGGCTGCGCTTTGCTCCACCCTTCTGCCGGGGCAGGGTTTTTCCCACTGCAATGCCCTAATCCATTAATGCCCTAAGCCATCAATGCCCCACATCAGCAGGACTCAAAACGATCAACAAACTTCAGTCATCAACGATCGCCCCAAGTCGCTCAGTCTCTACTGTTTTAGGGGTTTCAGTGGCATCAGCTACGCTGCTGCTTGCTCGCTACAGGGCTGCGCTATGCTTGCCCTTTCCCTAAGAGGCGATCGTTTGACATGAGCTGTTTATAGGCGTGTGGGAAGCAAAGATACCGTTGGCGAATTCATCGAAGAAAAATCAAGGCAACAGGTCTCCCGTAAGATAAGGGTAACGGTACATGGCTTAACAGAGGTGCATTATGTCCATGCAGCCCCAACCCATTCCTCCCGTTCCAGAAGACACCGCAGCAGTTGCACGAGCCGCCTTTCCTAAAGGCAACCTCTACCTCCAGATTCGCGACACCCTCGGCAGCATCTACCACGACGAAATCTTTGCCTCCCTCTTCTCAAGAAGAGGACAACCAGCTCAAGCTCCCTGGCAATTAGCTTTAGTTTGCGTGATGCAGTTCATTGAGAATCTGTCTGACCGTCAAGCCGCAGATGCCGTTCGGGCTCGCATTGACTGGAAGTATGCCCTCAGCTTACCCCTGAGTGATCCAGGATTTGATTACTCAGTTCTCAGTGAGTTCCGCGATCGATTAATCGCAGGTAATGCCGAACAATTGCTGCTAGACAAATTGTTGGAACAATTACGCGAAAAGAAACTGCTTAAGGGACATAAACGGCAACGAACGGATTCGACTCATGTTCTTGGTGCCATTCGCAGCTTGAATCGATTAGAGACATTAGGAGAGACGTTTCGTGCTGCACTCAATAGCTTGACGGTTGTAGCTCCAGACTGGCTCCAGAACCACCTAGAAGTCGAATGGTTTGAGCGTTATAGTCGCCGCACTGAGAACTATCGATTACCTAAACTAGACAGCGAACGAGAAGAATTGGGGCGCACGATTGGTAAGGACGGATTTGCCCTATTAGATGCCGTTTACCAATCCTCCACTCCAGTGTGGTTACGCCAGGTACCAGCAGTAGAAACGCTCCGGCAGGTATAGCTCCAGCAGTTTTATGCACCCACTGAAGCAGGAGAAGTCCAATGGCGAACACCCAAAGACATGCCTCCCTCAACCCTTGCAATTCATTCTCCGTATGATGTCGAAGCCCATTACAGTTCAAAGCGGAGTGTGAATTGGGTTGGGTACAAAGTTCACATCACTGAAGCCTGCGATCAAGACTGTCCCCACTTTATCACTGGAGTCTGTACAACTTTATCGACCCGAACAGACGATGCAGTGGTTGATGAGATCCATCAGACCTTATCTCAACAACAATTGCTGCCTGAGGAACACCTGATGGATGCTGGGTATATCACCTCTGAACACATCGTTAACAGTGAGAACAACTATGACGTGAACCTGATTGGACCTGTTCGGGGTAATCCAAGTTGGCAGAATCAGAAGAATGCAAAGTTTTCATCTGAACAGTTTCAAGTTGATTGGGACAACCAAGTAGTAACTTGCCCGAAAGGGCATCAAAGCATCATCTGGCGATCGAAGATTGACAACCGAGGATTGCCTGTCGTTCATGTCCATTTTTCCCAATCGGATTGTCGTCACTGTCGAGTAAGAAAGCAATGTACCCATTCAAAATTCGCTCGCAGAATTACCTTACAGCCGCAGGCAAAATACGAGACTTTACAGCAACGACGGCAGTTTCAAGAAACACTAGAGTTCAAGAAATTGTATCAACAACGAGCAGGTGTGGAAGGCACTTTATCGCAAGGAGTGCGGCGGTTAGGCTTGCAGCAATCTCGTTATGTGGGATTAGCGAAGACGCATCTTCAGCACATTCTCACTGCGATTGCCCTCAATTGGATTCGTTTAGGAGCTTGGCTATCAGGAGTTCCCCAAGCACAAACTCGGCAGTCTCGATTTATGGAGCTGAAGCCTAAAATTGCCTAGATTTTTCTCTAGTGAATTCGCCAACGGTATCTTCGCTACCCTTGCCCCTACTTCGGCTACCGCCTGGTCGATGACCAGGGCAATCCCATCACCGCATCCGGCATCAAGCTCATGGCGAATCCCCCACTTCCTGCGCCAACGCAGGCTCAGATCCAGCAGCAGATCCACGCCAATCAACAGCTTGACTCCCAGCACAATCTTGAGGACTCTGACGACTCTGAGGAACCCACCATGACTCCTACCCCTGATGCCGTTAATGCAGTAGCTCATCAGCTTGAGGAACTAATCCACACTCAAAAACCAGCAGCGGAAGATTCTGCTCCGGCTCCTGCCCAGCATTCCCGGCAGCAACGCCAGAAGCCGAAACCTAGTAAACCCAAACTCAAGGATCTGGCAGTCAACCTCTCTGACCTCGCGGCGGCGGCTGAAAATCTTGGACTCGAACGACCCAAGGGCAAGGGTCAGGGCTATCAAGCACTCCTCCACCAACTCCTCCACACCCTCGCCAGTGCTGAATCCGATTTCTCGGCTCCGTTGCACTCGACTGATTCTCCGGTTGCGGGTGAAGAGTTAACCCAAGCGATCCAAACTCTCACTCAGGAAATGTCTAACCTCCGTCAGCAGCTCGCAGTCATCACCACTCAGCTTCACTCCACCCAGCAGCAGCTCTCTCAGGCTCAGCATGAACAGGAATCCCGACGACTCCTCGCTGCTGAAGTGGAAGCCCTGCGGGGACAGCTCGAACAAACTCAAAACGATCGCTCCTCTCTCCAAGCTCAGCTTGACCAACTCCTCCCACTCCAAGCAGAGCGGGATCTGCTCAAAACTGAACTCAAAAAAGCGCAAGACCTCCTGGGTCAATTCCGCTTACTCTCGATGGGCGCTGCTGCTATTCAGCCTGATC
>NZ_JACJOR010000566.1:0-5536 GCF_014695615.1 Leptolyngbya sp. FACHB-711 | reverse complement strand
CCAAGGGTTTCAAATAAAATTGTTTCAAGGTACTAATGATTGTCTTTGACGGCTGAGATTGTTCTTCTGTCACTGATGTAGTGCTTACGACAGAACTCATTTGAAATACGGAAGTAGGAAGGTGACAACCATAATCTTCGTGCATGGAACTGGGGGTAGAAAAGAAGCCTATGCTGAAACTTTGCAGCAGATGGAGCAAGCCCTTCACAAACGCAGACCTGATGCTAAACTGGTTCCTTGCCTCTGGGGTGATCCTTTAGGGGCAAAACTTAACGCTGGAGGAGCTTCCATCCCTACCTACAAGGAATCACAAGGAGGGCAGGAGCTAACCCTCGAAGAGGAAAGCGTTCGCCTATGGGAAAATCTTTACAAAGATCCGTTTTATGAAATGCGGTTATTGGGGCTGAGACCTCTACAAGCGCAAAAATCTGTTCCTGGTCAAAGCACGCCTTCTCAGGAATTGAGAAGTAGGGTCGAATCCCTCTTAACCAATGCAGAACTACAGTCAAGGTTGAACGATTTAGGAATTGGTGCTGTTTTCAAACAGGCTTGTGAGGTGATCACAGGCATTAACTCTAGTCCATTCGGTCGGTTACTAGAAACAGCCTCTCGACCTTTAGATGGCGATTATGCTGCGATCGCCAGGGCTATTATCTCCGTGTCTCGAATCCTGTGCAAAGAACAGGAAATTTACCCCTGGCTATTAGTGGACGACCAACTACGGAATGAAGCAGTTGACGCAATCCAAAAGACTCTAACCCGCGATGAGAAATCAATGGGGGTTGTCTCAACTTGGACCAAGAGCCAGCTTACAGGATTGGCCTTTGGCTTCGGTACTAACAAAATCAGGCGGAAGCGAGGTGCTGTAACGGATGGTACTTATCCGTTTGCAGGAGACATCTTGATTTATCAAGCCAAAGGCGAAAAGATTCGTGAGTTTATCCGCAGTCAAATCGAGCACGAGCAAATCGAGCCACCTGTCGTTCTGCTTGCCCATAGCTTGGGTGGTATTGCCTGCGTTGATTTGCTAATCGAACGTGATCTACGAAACAAAGTTAAGTATTTAATTACGGTTGGATCACAGGCTCCCTTTTTTTACGAAATTGGTGCATTACAAACTTTGCCCTACGGTGAGCCATTGCCAGAGTTTTTCCCAAAATGGCTTAACATTTATGATTTAAGAGATTTTTTGAGCTATATCGGTGATTGTGAAGGGCTTTTTCCTGGAAAAGTTACCGATGTCCCGGTAGATAATAGACAGCCCTTTCCGGAGGCTCATGGGGCTTACTGGGCTAATAAACAGACTTGGGAGGAGATTGAAAAGGTATTGCCATGACTGCTGCCCCTATCCAATCAAGAAATGTGTATGCCTTAATTGTAGGGATCGAGAAGTATCAAGCTGGACCTGATTACGACCTCAATGGACCTGCCAATGATGCACTAAAGTTTGCAAACTGGCTATTGCAGCATGGCACTGAGCCAGAGCATATTTATTTATTCTTGTCTCCTCTTGAGCAAAATAAGGGGGTCTTGTCGGAGGCACAAACTAAAGGCTTTTTCCCATCTCCTGCAACCCATGACGCGATCGCCAACACGATTCGATCAAAGTTGACCAGTAAAAGCAGCCGAGGGGAGTTGCTTTATATTTTTTGGGGCGGACATGGCATTATTACGAAAACTGACGCAACCGTTCGACGGCTATTTTTTGCTGATACTGATGATGACACGAAATGGAATTTGAATGTTAACTCGCTTGTAGAAGCTTTAGGTACTTCGGCTTATGGAACTGGTTTTCCTCAACAAGTCTTTTTTATTGATGCTTGTGCCAATGCATTTTATCAAGGGCTAGCTCAGACGAGTCAAGGAGTTGCGGCTGGAGTTGAGTTTGCAACCAGTGGTGATGCTCAGCGGGCTGAACAATTCGTTCTGTTTGCTTCACCAGAATATGAGGTAGCTACCAATGATTCCAAGACGGGTACAGGTCATTTTTCTCAAGCCGTACTAGAGACTTTACAAGGACAGCCCTTGTTGCCAGATATGAGGATGCTGGTGGAGCATCTTCAATCCGATTTCCTGAGGAAACAGCAGATACCGCCTGCTTACTGGTTGAAGCTTCAAGATAATCAGATTGAGGCACTTCCGCCTAAGCCAGACCCCTCTCCCGTTAATTCAGCCCAAGTACTCAAATTGAAATATCTACAAAACAAGCGCAGTACCTTTGAGCAGCAACTTCAAACGGTTCAAGACGAACTTGATGCAACTGCTGATGTGACAGTAAAAGAGACGTATGAAAAGCGGCTAAATCTCCTATTCAAACAAATAGAAAAGGTCGATCAAGATATTAAAAAATTAAATCAAGGAAATGATTAGCAGTCCTCGATTGGAATACTTACTATCAAAGCGTAATAATTTTAATCGGCAACTTCAAACGGTTCAAGACGAACTTGATGCAACTGCTGATGTGACAGTAAAAGAGACGTATGAAAAGCGGCTAAATCTCCTATTCAAACAAATAGAAGAGGTCGATCAGGAAATCGAAATTCGACAGCAGGAGCTTCGGGAGCAATTGACAACAAGGGAGACTAATCGTCTTATTGAGATTTTAGAAGCTAACCAAGATCAATGGGAGACTTTTCAGCAGTGCTATCAAACAACAATCTTCCACTGGTCAAGTCGGGTTCAACGAACTGTGGAGAATGTGCAATCATTAGTGTCTGAACTTAAAAAAATCATTCAAGGGGAGTTATCCTACACGGCTCTAGAGGAATTTATTGCATATTTAATCGATAAAACATCAGAGCCCATTCTGGTCAGTGATCTTCAACAGTGGGGATCTCAATATCGACCGAATATTGATTGGGGACAGCTTTATAACCAGATTCAGTCTCAACAAAATCAACAGTTGGAAAACGTTCAACCCGCTATCTTAATTGCCATTATTCGTAGTGACGAGGCTTCTACCCAGTCTCAAGAGGATGCAACTTATTATCAGTTTAATGCTTGGTTAATAGAAGACGTTGAGAGGTATCAAAAGCAAAAAACAGGCTATCATCCTTTAGTCGTGACTGGATCTTCTGAAGCAAAACCTTGTTTGTTAGACGAACTGTTACATAAGATGCCCCGTTTTCTTAACACCTTCCTGGCTGAGCAGCGTAGTCTCTGTCCAAGCTGTGTAAACTATCCCCAAATCCATGTTTTTCTTCCAGTAGAGCTCTTGGATTTAGCGGCGGATAGCTGGCGACTTAATTCAGAAACAGATTTACGACCAGAATATTTGGGACATGACCACATTGTTGTAACTCGATGTGCGAATCGATATGAAGGTAGTTATAACAAGAGACCAAGTTGGCTGAGGTTGTGGAAACGATACCAGAATCTATTAAGAGAGTCTACTAAGAATGTCTTCGTCTCTGGTCATGACGGGGATTTAATTGCTCTTTTAGATAAGCTAAATGCGGTTATAAAGCCGGACAAGACGGATGACAAGATCGTCGGGTTGTGTATCACTCCGTCACCTGTAGACAGCAAAACACTGTTTCGTGAACTGTTAGGCTTTGGTTTACCGATCGTGGTTTGGACTCGCAACAACTTAAAAGACCAAATGATTCATGAAGCTCAGATGGCAGAACTGTTAGCTGCCTGCTGTTTAGAACAGTTGCCCGAAACGGTTAGAAGTAAGCGATACAATGCTCGTATTCGGGAAAACTCTCCTGATCGTGATATCGGTCATCATCTATCTTTACTATGGGACGATCCGGAGCTAGTTCCCCCCAAAACTGCCTGAGTTAGAAATCTCATGAGTAACCCACCCGAAGACTGGAAATTATTTCAGGGAGATAATCGAGAGCCCCATGATGCGGTCAATCGACTTCCTGATGCGCCTCCCTGGAGACCCTTTGGTAAAGATCCGAATCCTGGGGTTAGTCGGCGGAAACATCGTGGGGAAACCTTTCAGACTCAACCTGAAGAGGTTGAGATGATTAATGCAGCGCTTTACTTGCGTCGCCCATTGTTAATTACGGGTAAGCCAGGCACAGGGAAATCTTCTCTGGCTTATGCAGTAGCGCATGAGCTAAAGCTGGGAGAAGTGCTTTACTGGCCCATTACGACCCGCACTACTCTCAAAGATGGGTTATATGGCTACGATGCCATTGGTCGGTTGCAGGAAGTCAAACAATCCGAAGCTAAAGGCGACTACAGGGAAGACCCACAGAAGATTGCTGATTATATTACTTTGGGTCCTCTGGGTACGGCCCTATTGGAGTCGTCTAAACCACGCGTGTTGGTCATTGATGAAATTGACAAAAGTGATATAGATCTGCCCAATGACTTGCTGACTATTTTTGAGGAAGGGCGGTTCGAGATTCCAGAGTTGGCTCGGTTAGAGAAGGAAAGTGACAACCCTGATCAGCAGACGGAGGTTCTCACAGTTAAGGTGCGTACAGCTTATACCGATGAAGCTGAGATGACCTATGCAGAAAGGAAAGTCATTATCCGAGGGGGGCGTATTACCTGCCAAGAGTTCCCTTTGGTGATTATGACCAGTAATGGTGAGCGAGACTTTCCACCAGCATTTCTCCGCCGTTGCTTGCGTTTGAATATGCGTGATCCTGATCGAAAGCAGATGGAACGCATAGTCAAAGCCCATCTGAAAGAGTGTGATTTAACCGATAAGCAAGTTAACGATCTAATTACTGCTTTTCTTAAGCGTCGTGATCAAGGTAGAGAGCAGCTTTCTACCGATCAACTTTTGAATACCCTATTTATGATTGCTCGTCAGCGAAGCTGGGTGGGAGATGAAAAGGAAATTTTACTCGAACATTTATTAGCCCCGCTTGATCGTCCTCTACAAACGACTCCTAAGAATGGCTTGTCTGAGCCTGAGAAGAAATGATCGGTCGCCTCATCACCGTGTTACAGCAGACGGGCTTACTCCTGAGCGATCAGGAGATTGCAGCTTGGAGTGAGGCACACCCTGTATTAGATGATGAGGACATTGCAGATGCGCTGTGGTTGGCATCCAAAATCGGTCGTTCTTATGAGGAGGAAACGGGCGAGACTGAGCAAGGAAAACAGACTTCACCTTCTTCCAATGAAACAACCACTGTTGAGATTGTTGAGGACAATAGCACTTTGCCGGAAGTGTCTTCACCCACTGTCTCAGCTTATATGCCTCCAGTGATGAGGTCAGATACATCAATAGGTGAAACCTCAGAACATGGCTTGCCGATTCAGGTACGGGCTGCTCCTGCCTTTTCTAATTCCCGTGATATTGGACGATCGCTCCGTCCACTCATGCGTAGGGTGCCTTCTTTAACGCGATCGGATCTTGATGAACTTTCTACGGTCAACCGGATTGCGGAACAAGATATCTGGGTGCCAATTCTCAAGCCTTCTCTGGAACGTTGGTTTGATCTGGAGTTGGTGATTGAATCGTCTCGGTTTAGCTTTATTTGGCAGGAGACGCTGGATGAGTTTCAGCATCTGCTGGAATATCAAGGAGCCTTTCGCAATGTACGAACTTGGTCTGTTGAAG
>NZ_JACJOR010000565.1:0-14551 GCF_014695615.1 Leptolyngbya sp. FACHB-711 | reverse complement strand
TTTCGTAAAACTAATCACCTGGCTCCCAAAGTTTTTGACTTTGCCAGCTATCTGGAAAGCGATCGAATGCTGCTACTCGACAGCGATATTCTATTTTTTCGGGAACCAACCGCTCTGCTTCAGCGCATTGAAGACCCGAATTACTTGCTCAATACAGTTAATGGTGATGTTAAGAGTGCCTATACTGTTGATCCAGCAATCGTTGGCGAGAAGTGTAACATTGAAGTGATCGATCGGTTTAACTCAGGATTGGGGTTAATTCACAAAGCCTCCATCAACCTCATCTGGGTTGAAGAGTTCCTGTCTCTGCCGGATATTTTAGGGCACTTCTGGCGAATTGAACAAACTCTCTATGCTTTGTTTAGCTCTAAGTACGGTGTTGAACTATTACCCGATGAGTATAGTGTTAACCTAGCAGAAGGCTTAAAGGATTTACCCTGCCGCCACTATGTTGGAGCTATCCGACATCTAATGTACGGAGAGGGTATTCAACAATTGGTTCAGCAAGAATTTCTTAAGGCATTAAAGGCATAATGTCTCAACCAACCAATTCACTACGGGTACTAATGATGCCCGACTACCGAGCTGATAATCCCTATCAAGCACTGTTAGCAGAAGCCTTACAACAGCAGGAAACAGAGGTTTACTTTCCAGTAGGATATCGGCGAGTTTTTCCCATCTTTCGAGCACTACAAGACTGTGCTGACTCAACGCAAGTTCTCCACCTGCATTGGATCAGTCCCTATATTAAAGGGACAAATTGGTTACAGCGATCGGTCTATTCAATTAAGTTCCTTCTTGATATTCTGATCGTTCGTGCTACAGGCGTTAAGATTGCCTGGACAATTCATAATCGTCTCTCCCACGAGGCTTTATTTCCTCAACTAGAACTCTGGACAATTCGGCAGTTTGTAAAACTGGTCGATCGCATTATTGTTCATCATTATGCATCTCTTTCTGAATTAGCCGAGCTATATCGATTTGATGTTGGCAAAGCAACTGTAATTCCTCATGGTCATTATCGTACCGTATATGGAAAGGCAATTGCTCCCGCAGAAGCTAGAGCCATTCTCGGATTACCGCCCACTGGCAAGATATATCTCAGCCTAGGAATGCTCCGCCCCTACAAAGGCATTGAGCGATTCTTGCAGACGTGGCAGCGCAATCCAGAGGTGGCTGCAAACCATACCCTGTTAATTGCTGGAAAAACCTTAGATGATGTTTATGGACAACAGTTAACCAAACAGGTAGCGGGAACAAAAGGAGCAATCCTCCATTTAGGCTTTGTAAAAGACCATCTAATTCCAATTTATTTCAGTGCCGCAGACGTCGTTGTCTTGCCATTTGAAAATGTCCTGACGTCCGGCAGCTTAATTCTGGCAATGTCCTATGGTAAGCCTATTATTGCACCACGATCGCCAGGAATTTCTGAAACCTTGGGCACTGCATCAGAGTTACTGTACGACTCACAGGATGAGCAGGGTTTAGTGAGAGCAATGCAACACAGCACGGTTGTTGATCTAGCAGTTCTTTGGCAACAGGTGAACCAGGAATGCGATCGGCTTGGCTGGGAAACAATTGCAGAAAAAACTTGCCTTCTCTATCAATTTCCTATAGGCTAAAGCAATTTTTGGAGAATTAAGTATTGATTAGACAAGCTTCAGTGTTCATGATGATTCTAGTACTTATAACTTAAAGACAAGCTTATAAAACAGGTACTAATTAATTTCATTGGAATCAGAAGATTTTCTAGGTAAAGGTGGTTCTTTTTCTTGATTCAATTTTTCAAGTTTCCTTCTTCCTAATATTTAGGACTGAACTATTCAACTGCTGTTAATAATTAAAATTTCATCAAATTCCAAGTAATATTCTAAAAGCCACATGAGGATTCTATATGATGGTCAGATCTACAGTATTTGTAGAAACCGTGGAATAAATCGATATTTTCAGAACATCATCCAAAATCTGCCTTCTGAGTTTACTCCAGCTATTACGACTAATGATGGCAGCAATAGTTATCCAGTGCATTCTAACCTTAAGTTGTATTATTGCTCGGGTAAAGAGACTCTACCGAAAGATATTTATAGCTGGTATGAAAAAGTTTATTTTAGAACTGTTGCTCTTTTAGGTCAATTCAATATTGTTCATCCCACTTACTACATGTCCGTTGCTCGGTGCGCTCTTTCAAGCTACCACTCCCGCTTGAGATACCCCGTTGTATTAACCGTTCATGATTTATTTCCAGAAATCTTTCCTGAACAATTAGATCCTTCAGGACAGCAAAGGTTTTTCAAACAGGAAGCTATATTGGCAGCTCAGGCAATTATCTGTGTTTCCGAGAATACCAAGCGAGACTTAATCAAATATTATTCAATTCCAGAACAAAGAATAAAAGTCACCCATCTGGCTTCTAGCATTGATGCTACTCTCTCTTATGGTGCTGAATCAGTTCCATCTAACCCCTACTATATTTATGTCGGCGGCCGTGAGTTTCATAAAAATTTCGATCGCTGCCTTCAAGCTTTCGCTAAAGCTGTTTCTATCCAACCTGATCTTTTCCTCTGTGTTGCTGGCGCGCCCTTCAAATTAAATGAACAGAAGTTGATTGCTGAACTCGGTTTAGAGCAACAGATTTTGCATTATGAGTACCCTAGTGATAACCACTTAGCTAAACTGTATCGATGTAGCATTGGTTTAATTTATCCATCATTATACGAGGGATTTGGAATCCCTCCATTAGAGGCAATGTCATGTGGAACAGCAGTAATTACTTCTAATAATTCAAGTCTTCCTGAAGTAGTTGGGAATGCCGGAATTATGTTTGATCCAGCATCAACTGCTGATTTAACTGAGATTCTGCTTTGGTTACTTGATTGCCCAATTGAACGCGAGTGTTTAATCAAGAAAGGATACGAAAGAGCCAAACTCTTTAGCTGGGAGGAAACTGCAGCTAAAACGATAGAGGTTTATGCCTCTGTTGCAGAATAACTTAATACTTTGACAATTCGTTTGTAAGTAGTAAGAAGCTGGCAATCCCCCTAGCTGACCTGAAAAAAGGGAAACTTCAAACCTGAACATTGTATTTAAAGTATAACCAGTGAATTGTCCTTCACGTTTTCCTTTCTACTCCAAAATGAAATACCCTAAGCTTACTCTCCTGACCTGTACTCATAACGGAGAAAGAACAATTCAGCAAGCTTTAGAAGCAATCGCCAATCAAACTGATATTTCCAGGGATCTCTTTGAAGTTCTGGTTGTTGATAATGCCTCTAGCGATCGTACTGTTCAAATTGCTACAGAGACCATTGAACGCTCTGGGATAAACGGAAGAGTCTTAACTGAACCTCGGCTTGGAAAAATGAATGCCTTATTAAAGGGAACCCACGAGGCTAAAAGCGAATTAATTAGCATTATTGACGACGATAACTTCATAGAACCAGGATTCATTCGCTATACGCTTGAAATCTTTGACCAATATCCAGATGTATGCGTAATAGGTTCTTTTAATCGTATTTTTGTTGATCAATCACCTCCTCCTTGGTTTAAATGGGTAAGTGGTCAATATGCTTGCTCACCACCTTGGCTTGCTGATATCGAAACAGTAGCGCAAGGCAGTAAAACAATTGCTCGAACTGCTTCTATTCCTGGTGCAGGTTCAACTTTTCGGGTTAAACCACTCCGACAATGCATTGAGAAAGGATACAGTTTCTTCAACGATACTCAACGCGGAAAAAACATGAGTGTGACTGGCGAAGATCTGGAACTGTGCTGGCTAATGCGTAGTCTCGGTTATAAGTTCGCTTATGATCCCCGTATTCAAATCCGTCATGCGATTGATCCAGAACGGTTGAATTTGAAATATTTCGAGCTTCTCTGTAGAACGCAAGGTGGAGCAAGCCTAGGTACTGATCCATTCATGTTTACCTATAAATATTGTGAAGAAAAATGGCCTATTCAGTGGACTTGGCAGTGGCAGCTTCTGTCTAAATTAAAGCGATATTTCATACTTGTATTCTTTCCCGGGGAAGTTGGGAAATCAGAAGAAGAACGTCGATTCAGAAATTGGGTCTCTAAGGTTTATTGCAGTGGACAAATTAAAAGAATAATGGTTGAACGTAGTAACTATACTAAGCATATTCGTCAGGTTGCTGCAGGAGAATGGACTGAGCTTCGTGTGCTCTAAATAGAGTAGTAGAACCAAATCTTTGAGAAAGTACATCTAGACAGTAATTTCCGCAATATCTTATGAAACGACCTAGCATTACTCTCCTCATTTGTACATATAACGGAGAAAAAACAATTCAGCAAACTTTAGAAGCGATCGCCAACCAAACTGATATTTCTAGATATCTCTTTGAAGTGATTGTTGTTGATAATGCTTCGAGCGATCGTACGTCTGAAATTGCTGCTTCTACTCTACAACGTCTTAACTTAGACGGACGCGTTTTACTTGAACCTCGTATCGGCAAAGTAAATGCCTTTTTAAGAGGAGTCCAGGAAGCACAGGGTGAACTAATTAGCATCGTTGACGATGATAATTTTATAGAACCTGGATTTATTTGCTATACGCTGGAGTTATTTAATCAGTATCCAGATGTAGGAATGGTGGGTTCAAAGAATAGCCTTCACGCTGAGCAGCCTGTACCGCAGTGGTTTTCATGGGTACGCGGGCGTTATGCCTGTGCTCAACCGATGCTGGCAGATATTGAGGTAAAGCTTTCCGGGGGGGCAGTGATTGCTAAAACAGGCGTTATTGCTGGCGCAGGTTCGACTTTTCGGGTTAAACCACTCCGACAGTGCATTGAGAAAGGATACAGTTTCTTCAACGATACTCAACGCGGAAAAAACATGAGTGTGACTGGCGAAGATCTGGAACTGTGCTGGTTAATGCACAGCCTTGGCTATCGGTTCGCCTTTGATCCTCGTATCCAGATTCGTCATGCAATTAAAGCTGAACGTTTAACCCTCAAATATCTTAAAGCGCTAAGCAGATCGCAGGGAGCAGGAGCACTAGGCGCTGACCCATTTATGTTCACCTACAAATTTAACGACAGCAGATGGCCCGTTCAGTGGACTTGGCAATGGCAATTACTTTCGAAAGTAAAACGCTATCTAGAACTTACACTTCTCGGTATGACTCCTAACCGTCTGGATGAGGAATCCCGTTTTAGAAATTGGACGTTCAGGGTAGAGTGTATGGGGGCGATTCGGAGGATTCTTCTGGAGCGTAATAAATATACCAGCCATATCTATCAAGTTGCTGCTGGTGAATGGACTGATTTTCGTGTTCATTAAGTAGAACCTGGAAATTGATTAGAGTTTGAGAAGGGATTGAGACCGGAAGAGTGATTATAGGCTAAAGCGATGGCAATTGAAACAGATATAGATTTTGTAAGCGCAGATACTGAGTTGAGCTGCCAGAAGTTAGATGCAGTTCTTCCACTCACGCTTAATGACTATGAAAGATTCGAAATCCTGCAGCAATCTCTTAACGTTTTCTGTAAGGAGCTTTTCGGAACAATCTGGATTGTAGTTCCGGATGCTCAGTTTTCGGAAATCAGTCAACGAGTAAGGCAGGAAAAATTTTGCGTTATCTCGGAATCGACTTTAATCCCTGAACTTAATTTTTTTTCAGTTAAGGGCTGGTATCTGCAGCAACTTATTAAACTAGCTATTGCCAATCATATTAAAACTAACTTCTATCTCACTTTAGATGCAGACGTTATTTGTGCCAAGCCTGTACAGTTTTCGGATCTGGTGAAAGAGGGCCGGGCAGTATATTATGCGATCGACTCGGATCAATATGAGAATAAATTATGGTATGAGTGGTCACGAAATGCCCTGAAACTTAAGCCACGTTCTCAACATAATTGCTACAATGTGACTCCTGCTGTCTTAAGTAGGGATGTGGTTTTGCAGCTACAGCAGTATCTGAGACAACTATCAAACGCTGAACTTACTTCGGGACTGAAGTTTTCTAGCTCTAAACGAAGAAACCTTATTTTACTATTGTCATGGTTATCCTGTAGAGTTCTGCCAAGGAAATCTGCTTTAAGAGAACAGCTTTTAGACTATAAAACTTATCTCATTAGAAACATACCCTGGACTGAGTACGCACTATACTATAGTTTCTGCGAGATGAAGGAACTTTTAGATCAATATCACGTCCGAATTCCCAATTGTATTTATTCGGGGAAAGAATCGGTCTGGCATGAAGACCAATATACCAAATGGCAGCCTGAAAGTTGGTTTGAGGGAGAACGTAATTTTTTCTTTTGTGTGTTTCAATCAAATACTCAAATTCCTGCTGAGATCATTTGGCAGAAGATAGAAAAGTTTCTTTGCTAGATTCAAAAACTTTTGTATGAATCCTGTCAGGATTGCTATTTTCAACTCTAGTATTCCAACTATAAATAGTTTACCATGCTGCCAAAGGTTAGCATTCTCATTCCCTGTTACAACGCCGATCACTGGATTAACCAAGCAATTCAAAGTGCCCTCGATCAAACCTATCCGCACAAGGAAGTGATTGTCGTGGATGATGGCTCGAGCGATCGTAGCCTTGAAATTATTAAAAGCTTTGGCGATCGTATACTGTGGGAAACTGGAGAAAATTGGGGAGGCAACGCAGCCCGCAATCGATTGCTAGAACTCAGCACCGGTGAATGGCTGCAATACCTGGACGCAGATGATTACCTGCTTCCCGAAAAGATTGAACAGCAGGTCAAATATCTGGCACAGGTTCCAAATGCCGATATTATTTACAGCCCTACCATTTATGAATATTGGCAAAAGGATAATTCCAGACGTGAAGTCCTACCAATTCCTGAACCCCATGATCCCTGGATTTTGCTTGCTCGCTGGTTTTTACCTCAGACAGGCAGTCCGCTCTGGAGAAAACAGGCACTGTTAGAGGTTGGAGGTTGGAAGCCAGATCAGCCTTGCTGTCAAGAACATGAATTATATTTGCGTTTACTGATAGCAGGAAAGCGATTTGAGTACTGTTTTCATGCTGGCGCAGTGTATCGTCAATGGAGCGAATCAACGCTCTGCAAGAAGGACAAATCCAAAACGCAGGAGCAGCGCTTATTGATTAAGGATCGTCTAGAGGAACATCTGAAGAAACAAGGTTTACTGACTGCTGAACGGCAGCATTCCATCAACCAAGCTCGATTTGAGTGTGCGCGAATGATCTGGTCAAGCAATCGAGGCTGGGCAAAACAGTTAGCCGCAAAAATCCAGTCCACTGAGCGTCATTTCATCCCATCTGAAGCAGCTGCTCCAAAGTCTTATCAAATCATTTATCGCTTATTTGGGTTTGCGGCAGCAGAACAAATTGCACAGCTCAAGCGATCGCTGGTTTATTAAACGCTGATTGATTAAATAAAGGGAGTGCCTATCCAATGAATCCACTGCTAGTTTACTCAAATTATGGGTTTGGATCGTACTCCAGCTACTCAGCTCTCTCAAACTATGTCTCATCCTGCAAAGTACTCTCCGCACAGCGCAGGGAACCTAGCAGTATCGTTGCTAAAATTATTAATCGCGCAGTTCGATCCTTTTCAACATCTCGATGGTACAGAACCAGTTCTTTGCAACTTGAATGGACACTATTGCAGCAGCTTAGAGTGGGGAAAACAGATTTAGTTCATTTTTTATGGGCTGAACGGGACTTAGGATACTTTCCTCTTGTTAAATCCTCTGATGCAATTCCCCTTTGCTGCACATTTCATGCCTGTCCTGATGATCTGCCGCAGATTTTAGGCTTTAAAAGACGTCTACAGAGCCTTGACGCAGTAATCATTATGAGTGAGACCCAGCGAGCCTTCTTTGAAAGCAGTGGAGTGCCATCTCATAAAATACATTTCATTCCGCACGGCATCGATACAAATTTTTTTACGCCTGCTAAAAATGAGAAGACCGCAGATGAGTTTATTGTGCTTTCAGTAGGCAGCTACCGAAGAAACTTTCCCCTGCTGCGAGAAGTTGCCTCTAAGCTCAAGCAATATCAGAAAATTAAAATCAAGGTTGTTGGGGCACAAGTTTTCTCTTCCTATTTTTCTGATTTAGACAATGTGGAGGTTATGAACGGCTTGACAGATTTACAACTGCTAGCAACCTATCAGTCATCTTCCTGCCTGGTTTTAGCGATCAAGAATGCAACTGCTAACAACGCTTTATTAGAAGGGATTGCTTGCGGACTACCTGTCATCACAGAGCGGGTTGGCGGAATTCCAGAGTATGTGAACGAAGCGTGTGCAATGCTGATCGATAGTGGAAATGCCAATCAGATGGCTCAAGCAATTATAGAACTTTTTCAATGCCAGCTCACGCAAAACCAGATGGCTAAAGCTGCCAGAGAACGGGCGCTGGAACTTTCCTGGGTTAAAACTGCGATGAAAACGGAGGAACTCTATGCTTCACTAGCATGCTCTACTGGAAGGTAATGCTTTGATTTTATGAAGTTGGCTCTTAACTTTTGAAATTTTAGCATTACGGCAAACTCTTAAAGGATGGCGTTCTCTACCCACTGTCCTCAATGGCAAGATTATTGCCCTAATCACAATTTTGTTCTCCGGACATCAACGCCTGACCTCTGAATAAGTCAATAGTTCTTGCTGATCTCAGCTTATGCTGCAAAAGATAGAAGGCTTAAAAAGTCGCTGGCGTAATCTGTATTACCGATCGCTGGGCGTTAAGCTCAAGGGATATGTCTGGATGCGGCAGATCGAGATTCCCAGAAACTTTAGCGACATTGAAATTGAAGCGGCGGTTGCGCTGGATCGCGGTGTGGTTTTGCTATCTAGCGGCGATCGGACTGCTTATTCCAAAATTCAGATCGGCGGCTATACCTACATTAATCGCAATACATTCGTTGATGCGTCACTGTTGATTACCATTGGGTGTCACTGTGCGATCGGTCCCAACTGCTATATCACTGATCACGATCACGGCACCAACTTAGATCTGCCGCCACTAGCGCAGCCATTAATTGCCAAGCCAACTCACATTGGCGATCGCGTTTGGTTAGGCGCGAATGTCACAGTCCTGAAAGGAGTCACGATCGGGGCAGATGCAGTGATCGGGGCAGGCAGTGTCGTCACTAAAGATATTCCAGAACGGGTGATCGCCGTCGGCACTCCTGCAAAAGTGCTTCGCTATCGAGATGCGCTAACAGAGCCTGAGCAACGGGTTAAGTCTTTACAGCAATGAGTACCTGCCCTATTACGGTTGCCATTCCAACCTATCGTCGATCTGAGCAATTGCTGCGAACCCTCAGACAGATCCAGCAGTGTGTTCCACAACCAGACGAAATCATTGTGCATATCGACAACAATGATTCTGATACTGAATCTGTATTGCAGAGCCATGAGTTTACAAATGTAGTCATCATTAAAAGCTCTATTCAAGTGGGGCCTGGTGGAGGGAGAAATATTGCGATCGTGCGTGCCAAACATTCGATCGTTGCCAGCTTCGATGATGACTCCTATCCGATCGATTCAGATTATTTTGCTCGATTAATTCAATTGTTTGAAATGTTCCCCAAAGCAGCCGTGATTGGCTCTGCGATTTTTCATCAGAATGAAATGATTACTGCTGATGAATACACGGCAACCTGGGCAGCAGATTTTGTTGGGTGCGGCTGTGCATACCGCAAAGAAGTTTTCCTACAAACAAAAGGGTATGTACCACTCCCCCTCGCTTATGGAATGGAGGAAACCGATCTTTCGCTGCGACTGCACCATTTGGGATGGGGAACTCTATACAGTCCCTGGCTAAGGGTGTTTCATGACACCAAACTAGAACATCACAACAGCCCCAAGATTACTGCCGCCAGCATTGCCAATCAAGCGTTGTTGACCTATCTTCGATATCCAATGAGCCTATGGTGGTTGGGTGGAATGCAGTGCGTGAGCCGGGTTTCCTGGCTGATGCGGCATCAACGGTGGAGCGGGATTTTGACAGGGCTGGTTTCAATTCCAAGACTCATCCGGCAACAGCACTCCCATCGGCAAACCGTTTCGGCTCAGTCGCTCTTGTCCTATTTACGGCTGCGTCGCGGCGGAACTTCCAATATTCCCAGCTTAGAAGTGCCATGAACTGTTCATCCTGGATTTGCTGTCAGCTTGGTGCGCGGGAACACTATGCCATTCCCCGATCACTGCATCAAACGGGTCAGCTCACGTCTCTAATTACCGATGCTTGGATTCCGCCTAACTCAGCGTTTAACGCACTGCCGAGTTCCCTACTACGCAATTTGCGCGATCGATTTCATCCTGATCTAAAGACGGCTTCGGTTCAGGCGTTTACTGCATCTCTGCTCCAGTTTGAACTGAGCCAGAAACTCAAAAAAACAGGCGAATGGGAGCGGATGATTGCTCGCAATAACTGGTTTCAGCAGCGAGTGATCCGGCAACTCCAGACGATGGTTCCCCAATTTTCAGCAGCAGGCATTCGTCCCACCTTGTTTACCTATAGCTATGCGGCTTTAGAAATTCTGAAGTACGCGAAGTCTCAGGGATGGCAGACGGTTTTAGGACAGATTGATCCAGGTCCGGTAGAAGAAGAAATTGTAATCCGCGAACATCAGAAATATCCTTCTTTGGCTCCGTCCTGGCAGCCTGTACCGCCGTCATATTGGGAAACCTGGAAACAGGAATGTGAAATCACCGATCGTATCATTGTCAATTCTAACTGGTCGCGTCAGGCGTTGCAGCAAGCAGGGATTAATACAGACAAAATCGAGATCGTCCCATTGGCTTACAGTCCACCAGAAGCGGCACGATCGTTTCAGCGCGTTTATCCCGACAAGTTTTCCGCCGAGCGACCGTTGCGGGTGCTGTTCCTGGGTCAGGTGATTCTGCGAAAAGGCATTGCTGCACTGTTAGAGGCAGCCGATAAGCTGAAGGATGAGCCGATCGAATTTTTGATTGTGGGAGCAATTGGCATTGATAGATCGCAAATTAACCTACCGAACATCCGCTGGTTTGGAGCAGTGCCGCGCAGCGAAGCAGCTCAATACTATCAGCAAGCCGACGTATTTCTTTTCCCAACCATGTCTGATGGGTTTGGACTGACTCAGCTAGAAGCACAGGCATGGAAATTGCCGCTGATTGTGTCCAGATTTTGCGGAGAAGTGGTGAAAGATGGAGTAAATGGATTAGTTCTGCCAGAAGTGGCAGGAGAATCGATCGCAGATGCGTTAATAGGCTTAATCATAAAACCTACACAGTTTAATGACTTATCTAGTGCTTGTAGCAAATTATTTCAGTGTTCAAAAACTTTGTCTGAACAACTAAAAAACATTTAATTAACACAGCTAAAAATACTATATCACCTGAACCATGAAAGCTTCTGTAATCGTACCTTCCTATCGTCGTTTTCAGCCGCTCCTCAACACAGTCAGGGCTCTCCAAAAACAGAAATATCCAGATTTTGAGATCATCGTCGTTGACCAAAATCCAGCATGGCCCGATGAGTGTCAGGCAATATTACAGGAGATTCGTCAAGATCCCAGAGTAGCCTGGTTAAGTCAGGAAAAGCCTGAAGTTGTAATTGCCAGAAACACAGCAGTACAGCAAGCAAAGGGCGATATTATTATTTTTATTGATGACGATGTAGAAATTAACGATCAACAATTTATTGAAAGACATCTTGCTAATTATAGTGACCCGTCAATCCACGTTGTAATTGGTCGTGAATGTCAGAAAAAAGATGATACAGAGCAGTTCTTACCCGAAGAACTGCAAAATTCTTCTAGTCTTGAATACTTATCTAAACTTTCTCCTCTACAGCAAACTCTGTGGTTCGATCGCAACAGCAATTGCCGCACTCCGGTTTGTTCATTCTCAACTTGCAATGGATCAATGCGCAAAGAGGTCTTCCTGGCAGTAGGTGGATTTGATGAGGGCTTTCGTGGTAATTCTTACGGGGATGACTATGATTTAATTCTAAGACTCAATAAATTAGGCTATCAAAGTGTTTATGATCCAAAAGCCTGGCTGATCCACCTGAAAGTACCAATGGGCGGATTAAGAATGAGCGACTTAAAAAATCGGGTGAATTATTCGAGAACATCGACCGGATTCTGGCTTTTCCTTCTCCGGCACAGTACGCCTAGTATGTTTTGGCATTTACTCTACAACCATGTCCTGCGAAAAACAGTACTCCTTAAAGCAAACTTGAGGTATCCTTGGCGGCAATTTGTAGTTATTCCTGGAGTCATTTCTGGTTTACTTCAAGCCTGGATTCTATTGAAAGAAGGCCCAAAATCTTGCTTTAAGGTTTCTCAAGAGTCATGAGTATCAAAGGGTTTCAGAAAATTTTATTGAAAGGAAACAGATCTCATTCTTCAGGATTAGCCTGTGAATGTTCATGAAAAACTCTGCTTCTTTTGGAAGCAGGGAACCGCATTAGTTCGATTTCTGGAGGCTAGGAACGAAGTTTGATTTAAATGAAAATTGAGAGATTACCGTTCTCAAGAAAGTTTTTGAATTAGGGCCTGATTATTTTGGCTATTTCACCACGAGCGCTTCATGGACAGACTGAAAGTAACCTTTTACTCAATTTTGCCTTCACCCTATCAGCGCGATTTATTCTATGAATTATCCTGTCGTCCTGAAGTCGATCTAAAAGTTCTTTATTTAGAATCTTCTTATCCTGATAATCCCTGGTCGGAGAAACCGCTTCAGCTCTATGAGAAAACTTTATTAGGAGGATGCCTTACCTGGGGAGCATCTCGGTTCCATTACAATTGGCATCTGCCTCAGCTAAAAAACACTGATGTTATTGTGTTTAATGGCTATCAAAATCTAGCTGCCCAACAGATTTTGCACACGCAATCCAAACAACTTCCCTGTATCTTCTGGGGAGAGAGAATGGTTGCGAATTCTATGGGCGTTAAGGGGCAGGTGCAGCGACTCCTTGCGGCAGGATTAGGGCAATGCCGGGCGATAGTGGCAATTGGTTCTCGCGCTCAGCAGGACTACCAGCAACGATTCCCAAAACTCCCCATTTTTAACATTCCTTACTACTGCAACCTTTCGGATTTTAAAACAACAATCCAACGTCCGCGCCATCCTATTACAATTCTATTTTGCGGACAGATGATCGAGCGCAAGGGCGTAGATTTACTACTGCAAGCTTTCGATCGCCTCATTCAAACCGGAGCCAAAGCACGGCTGTTGCTGGTTGGGCGTGAAGCCGAATTGCCGACCATGATGCAATCAATTTCGGCTGACGCAAAGCAATCTATTAACTACGCTGGGTTTCACGATCCAGAGTATTTGCCCCAATTCTTTGAGCAAGCCGATATTTTTGTGTTGCCCAGTCGCTACGACGGATGGGGTGTAGTTGTAAATCAAGCACTCGGAGCCGGACTGCCAATTATCTGCTCGGATGCTGTGGGTGCGGCTCCAGATTTGGTCGAACCAGGAGTGAATGGGGCGATCGTGCCTGCAGGCGACGCGAAGGCTTTGTATTCTGCCCTGATGCACTATATTTCTAATCCAGAAACGATCGCAGCCGCTAGCCAAGCTTCGATTACGAAAGGTGTCGCTTGGACACCGCAAGTTGGAGCAGAACGCTGGGTAGAGGTTTTTCAGAAATTTTCGGATTTAGCCGCGGGGAATAGAAGAAAAGGGTAGAGAAGATAACCAACAATAATAATGCGGGGGTGCAATCGATGGTTTGGTCAAACGAGTTTAACGAAACCGAAATTATAGACGATTCGCAGCTGTATACCCCTCCGTTTCCAACGATAACGGGAACTGTTTGCCTACTGTTTGGCGTATTACTGTCTTATACCCTTTATCCTGCTGAGGATACCCCCTCAACAATGGCGCGAGTAGCAGCGATCGGGGTTGGGATTGCTTTTCTCGTAAGCGTCTGGTTTGACAGTCGTAAAGGATTACGCAATCTGTTTCGGACCGATCTGCTCTGCATCCTCGGTTTATACGGGTTAACGTTGGCTGAATTTCTCTTTCCTCAAGAGGAATTTAACAATATGATTGACCCGAGCGGAACTACCAATGCGCTCAATCTGGTCTTCCTAGGGCTAGCAGGACTAGCGATCGGGCGACATCTTGTTGCCCCAACTCCAGTGCATTCTCGGTGGTTAAAGCTGGGAGAGATCTCTAACCAGACACTTTTCTGGGGCGTTGTGCTGGCGGCATTTTTTGCCTATCTGTATATGCTGATAACGGTTCAATTTAACCCTGCTGCCTTAATTGAGGGAATGCTGGGCCCGCGCTTTTCGGAACCCTGGGCGCGAGGTCGGCTGGGGGACTGGACAAGTGTACTTACTGAATTGAGTCTTTTATCTTTTATCATTCCGCCGGTGATGGCAGTTGCCTGGAATCGCCGTTACACCTTTCCGCTTTGGCAGTTTGTGGTAATGAGCAGTCTCTTTGCTCTGGTGATGTTCCATTCGTTTTCATCAGGCACACGCAACACGTTCATTAGCCACATCGCAACCTTTATCATGAGCTATTTGCTCACATTGCCCCACAATAACTTCAAAAATACCGTTATTCCAATTCTAGTGGCGGGC
>NZ_JACJOR010000564.1:0-10584 GCF_014695615.1 Leptolyngbya sp. FACHB-711 | reverse complement strand
GGTTGTACCCGCCATCGGCAAATCGTTAAAACGCTCCTGTCGAAAATCATTCTTATAAAAATCATTTGTAAGCATTACGGGATCTCCTAAAGTGTTGAACTGAATTCCTCTACGACATCAATGATGCCTTTGAACTATATCCATTAAAACGGCGTGTAGAACAGTGAAAAGTAAAATCCGCTCTCTTGCAAAGTTCTGTTCCTAGCGTTATCTGGCACCAGCGGTACTCCCCAATCCAACCGTACTGCAAAATCGTTTCCCTGCTGCCACCTCAAGCCTATTCCCATACTTGCTAATGTATTGGGATGGGGATTTGCTCCATCGCTATTCCATCCTGTTCCCACATCGACAAACGGTATGACCTGCACTGCGTTATTTCGCCCAATTTGGAACAGCAGTACTCGCACTTCTGCCGATAGCAATGCTCCATTATCAGTGAGCAAGAAATCTTGCCGATAACCACGAATACTATTCTGCCCACCTAAACTAAACTGCTCCTGCGACAGCAAGGGGGCATCCGCAACCTGCAAATCCCCGCGTACCAGCAACAGCGTTTCTGGAGTCAGCAATCGGACCCATTGCCCTTGCCCTCGCCATGCCAAAAACTGGCTATCGGGACCTGTTTCATTGATTGTGGAATCGAGCAAATTTAAACCGACACTAAACTGGGAGCGAGCTGCCAGCACATGTTCGTTGCTCCGCTGGGTCCAGTCCTGAAAAAACCGTAGGGCTGAGATGCGAGTCCGCCCTACTTCATCTGCGCCTCGTCCCGGAAACGCCAATGCCCCAGCCCTCGGCGGTGAATATTCCGTCTTACTCTCCTGGCGAGATGCCGTCAGACCCAGGGCTAACTCTTCAGTTGGTGACTGAAATAAGGGCTGGCGCAACGTGACCTCGTAGTAGCGCGAAGCCGATTCAATATTGAGAATATTAAACGGCTCCTCAATCACACGGCTATCAGCGATACCAAAGGCAAGCCTGAGTGTTCCGTTACGAGGGTTTAGTGGAATGCTGTAGCTAGCATCAACCTGATTACTGCCGTCTGTATTGGCATAACTGATGCTGAGTCCATCCCCAAATCCTAGCAGATTGGCTTCACCCACCTGCACCTGTCGCCGGAAGCTGCCCACGCTGGGCGATCGGTTGTTATCAACTGAAAGGGTTGCACTAAACGTATCGGCTTCCTCGACAGTTACTACAAGCCGATTGGTTCCTGGACGAATTCCGGCTTGCAGGTCGGCTGAAATACTTTGAATCAGTGGGTCAAGCTGAAGTAGCCGTAATCCATTGAGCAACCGATTGACATTTAAGGGTGTAGTTGCCGCCAATGCTACCCGATCGCGCACGTAAGCACGCTGCAATCGCCGCAATCCCTCCACTACGATTCCGTTTTCTTCGACTCCGCCTTCTACCACCTGAAACTTGATGATGCCACCTGTAGAAGTTTGAGGTGGCAGAATGGCTCCTGAAGTAATGTAGCCCCGGCAGGTATAGTACTCCGTGATGGCAGATCTGGCTCTTAAGATTTCGGTAAACGAAAGCAAAAGCGGCGGTTCAAGTCCTATGTTGGTTCCCTCAACGTCTGGACAATCTTTTGGTTGCTCTGCAATTTGAGTAGTCAAAGTTCCGAGCGCAGCTCGTTTAGCCACTTCTGCCAGTACGTCAGCATCAAAAACAGTACTGCCCTCTACTTGAAACGCTCGCACCTCGATTCTGTCCGGCACTTCTTCAGTAGATGGCTCAACTTGGGGTAGCTCTTGCAGATTAGGTAAGAGTTCATCTGAGGACGGTAGCTGCGGTAAAGGTTGAGCAGGTAAGGGTTCTTCTGGAAGGGGTTGACGTGGAACTTCTGGAGATTGATTCTGAGCTAGCACAGTCTGGGGACTTTGAACCAGCAGCAAAGGATTAACCAAAGAGTTGCGACCAGCCCACGAAAGTCTTTCAGTAACGGTTTGTGGTTGAGTAATTTGCTGGCTTGATGAAATCGATGTTGAGTGAGTATCCACGGAGACGATCTCAGCTTGAGGAAAGGGTAATGCGATTGTGCTAGTACTGAACATCGCTAGAATAGTGAGCACTGCTAAATCCTCTCTTCCGATTCACCCTAGATACTTGAATCACTCACTCCGCCTTGTAAATCGAAATGACAACAGAACCTGGCTGCCTTGTAACTCCAGCAGAACCCTAACAACTCTTTAATGGATGAGTGGCAATCCGAAACTTAATATGTAGATATCAATCTGTAAGCACCAATTTTGAAATTAGTGTCCTTTTTCCTTTCAGTGAAAACCATTAGAACCTTGCCAAAATTTTATATTCCTAATTTATTCATTGGTGTAAAGCCTTGATAAAGATTAATTGTGCTTCAACAAATGCAGATTAAGTAATGATGGATAGTGCATCAAATAGTGGTGGGGTAGGTAACAAGGTCGTGCCACGTCCAAGGCTTTTGGGCTAATCCTGCTCGTTGCGCTGCTGTAGTCTTCAATGGTACTGTCAACTTAACCAGAAAAATTTAAGAATAAGCACGATAGTCGCTGGCAAGTTGGAATCACAGGATTATGCGGCAGGTTTCAACCCAACAATCTCTTGCCAATCTAGGGCACGTAAAACCAGAAAGTCGGATGCTCTGCTGTCGTCACACCACCGACATAGATAGCGGTTGGAGTCTGGGAAGTATCTTGGGTAGATGGAGCCAGAGCAATGAGGGGGAGCTGAGTGGCAGGACATTCTCCTCTTCGTCCGCCACCATGTGTGCGCAATGCCACTTAGTTTTTAGATTGGAGGTTGTTGCGAGCGACTTCCCTGGGAACCATTAATATCGGGTATTTTCGTTTCTGAGGTTTGACTGAGCGTGGTTCTGATGGTTTATGTTTAGCCCGGTATATCTTGTAATACTTGAAATCATCCAAAAACTTGTCTAACCTCTCACTGTCACTTTCATAGAATAAGCTTAGTGCATTTGCCTCTATTGCTTCTAAAGCACGAGAGAAACTAATACAGCGAGGACTGAGATTCAATTACTGGGCTGAAAGCTTCATAGTAGCCGCTTATTAGCAATCCTAATTCAAAAACTAAGTGGCATTGACCATGTGTGCGTCCTGGTGCTTGTCCATCTTTATAGGAGGCATTCTGAACACTGGCAACTGCTGTAAGCTGCGGCATGATCGTCAAAACAGAAGTACAGCAAGAAGTCACGATCGCTAAAGTAGCAGTGGTCTTAAAAATGGGTTGGATCGCAGCACGAACGAAGTTCATAGGCATCATAAGAGCAGAAGAGTGTTAACGAGATTTAAACGTTGAAAAAATTGCTGTAATGCTACTCGAGATGATGAAAGCGAGAAGAGCAGGAACAAACGGTAACCAATCGCCGGTCAATAGAATGCAAAAACATAAGACCCATAGACTAATAGAAGCGAAAACAGTCGTAAATACAAGATAAATGAGCAATCTTTTGATATTTTTACATTTACTCAATTGCCAGGTTAAGATACTGCTAAGAAATGACCAAACGAATGTCCAAATGAAAACTGCTCTAGGAGACCAAGCCCATAACAAGGGACGCTGATCTAACGCTGCACTAATCAACTGGCTGACCATATGGGCATGAATCTTGACTCCTGGAATTTGCTTCTCTGACTCCAAGCTGTAGGGTGTATCCCAGAAATCATCACCTGGCGCAGTGACTCCAATCAGCACAATCTTATCTTTAATATACGCAGGATTAATTTGCGTCTGAGGATCTAACAGCTCTCCCATTGAAATGTGGATTGCGGGTTCTGGCGTAGCTCGATAGTTCAACAATATTTGGCTCACGCCCTTATCAGCAGCTTTAAGAAACTGATACCCTCCCTGACGCGATCGCAAACTCTGAAATGTCCGGCTACCCAGTTGCAAATCATCATAGGGCGTAATTTGTGCTGTAATCCCTTGCTGCCGGAGATAGGCAAAGGCAATACTTGCGCTGAACGACTGTACTGCCCGACAAGGCATTGTAGAACGCTGTTTGAGCGGAATCATCTGCAAAAGCTGGCGGCGTAAAACCTGATCATCATCCTTCTGAAAATCAGAGAACGCAGTCCGATCGGCTGGAACTTCTGGTGGTGGATCGATCGTTGGAATTTCAGCATCCCAAAAATCTCCTGCTTTGCAAGCTGCAATAATCGGCTGCTGACGTAGATACGCTGCTAATTCAGGTTGATCCGGCAACACTGCAAAATCTCGATAAATATCTAAACCAATCACATGCGGCTGATATGGCAACAAAACATCGAGGATTCGTTTTAGCGAGTGATCAGACAGGGAAACATCAAATGTCTGATTGTAGGTTTGAGCAGACGTGGATACTCGCTGCATGGGTTCATTGCGCTGCTTTTGCGCTTGAATATCTGCTTCTGTGACTTCCACAATCAAAATGCGAGGATCTGGACGTTCTGGAGGCCGCCGTACCATCATCTGATCTAAGGCTTTCAGTTCTAAAAGCTGCAAAACCCCCGATGCTTGGACACCAGTCAGCATTAAGGTTGTGATGATGCTAATGATTAAAACAGCTCGAAATGCTCGTTTCGCTGGAAGGAAATGCAGCCATTGGAAGAGAGAAAGTGAACGAGCAGCAAACGGATTAGCCGAGGGTGGAGCGACAGAAAATAACAAACTGGAAGTTGAAGAAATTGCTGTTGTAGAAGACGGTATGGAGAACGCTGCAGGAGATACTGAAGATGCTGCAGAACGGTCATTTTGTCCTAAAAGATTAGTCCAGGTTGGAGGAATTTCAACAGGGTTCTGAAAAATGACAGGCAGCCATCCGGCACAGGGAAATTCTCGCTCCCATGCTTCCTGCAATCGCTCTCTTGCTCGTCTGACGGATAAATAAAAGGGTTGTCCCCCTGCGTAATCTCTCAACAAATACTTCAAAAAAGCCTGAGCAACGCGATCGGGGATCGGCTGTCGCATGACAATCAATTGCGGTAGGTGGAGTGGCTCTAGCTCATAGGCAAGTCCTAAGCCATCACAGGAATTAAAAATTGCCAGTTTTAACCCATGCGCGATCGATTGCCTCAATCCCAGTTTCAAATCTTCAATGGAAAGGCTCTCTTGCGGATTAATAAAAATGCGTCCCTGGTTCGCTTCAGTACGGCTGTGTCCGGCAAAAAACAAAACATTCCAGCGTTGCTCCCAAAGCTGCTGACTGATCTCCGAGAGCGATGGCTCCACCAGAAATTCAACCATTGCACCTGGAAGATTTTCTAGAATTTGGCGATCGTGTTCTATATCGATTCCGCTACTATCTCCTAAGATGGCTAGAATGCGAACACCTTCTGAAGTAGAAGGTTGACTGACATTGCGTCGACTGATTGGCGTACCAAATGCCACTTCTGCGTGAGTATAGTCTTCCACGAAATCCCAGTGATGCCAGGGTAGGTGATGAAGTCGTTGATCGTGGGTGCGAATAAGGACGCGGATGGATTCATGGGGACTCAATATCGTTCGCAAGCATTTATCGATTGCCGAAAAGGACGCTGATCCGAACCAGAACCGGAGCTCTTGCGTTAATGCTTCAGCCGCCTGACGGCAAATTTCAATTTGTTCTCCATAATTGAGTGCACCAAGCTGAGTTGAGGCATTCTTAAGCACAATGCGTGTGAATCGGGAGAGTTTGCGGTAGTCTTGCTGCCACTGCTCTAACTGAGTTGCTAAATTTTGGGCTGGAGGTAACCTTCCAGATTGTTCCACAAAATATAGCTCACCTTCCACACCGATTTCGAGCGTGACCTGAAAGCCCTGCTCTAGATTTCCATCTAGCTTGAGAACAACTCGCTTGCTCATGGAGAGCATCCTAATTAGATCACGAAGGATTAGATCACAAAAGTTTCAATAATTTGTCGATTGCTGACCGTTAGCTCAATCTTAAACTGTTCTCCAAGCTGACCTAAAAATTGAAGCTGGATTGCCTCCGAAAGCGCCGCTCGATTTTGCCAGATTTCCTCATCCGTTTCATTCAGCAGCCTGGCTTGAATTTCGCGCGGTAGATGAGTTAGATTGCCCGTCGGGCGAAGTTGCACCTCAATCTCTATCTCATCTGAAGCGGATGGCGTGATTTCAACGAACAAAGCAAGTTGCTCAGCACCCGGTTGCGCACCAAAATCGAGTAGCTTAACGCGGCGAATCGGCTCTACGTTGTTGGGCGAGTGATGTTGTCTCCAGGCAGGCGTCAACGGTGGTGCAGCAAAGACGGACTCGATCGTCTGCCAAACCTGATCGAATTGACCCTGTAACCACTGGCTCAGTTGAACAGGTGGTGTGAAGGAGGCTGGGGCATTTATGTTTATAATTGTTGCTTTTGCTCGAAGTTGGCTGAGATAAGTTGGAAGCTCATCGATCGAGCGCAGTTGATTAAAAGGAGTTTCTATGGTGTTCACTTGCTCGACAAATCCTAAGATTTCAGCTTCATCTAGATCACGATTAATTTGAATCGCAATATAGCCAACTCGATCTGCCCAAACTTCCTCCGGCACATAAACAAAGGATGTATCAGGTGATACAAATCGGCATTCTAAGCGACCGATCGATTTCACCGTTAGATCTGCAACATTCATCAAGGTTTGCGTTATAAAATCCTGGCTATCACTTGCTTTCCAGTCTGTATCAAAGCCTAAACATTTCACATAATAATCAACGGCGTAGATGGCTAGCGTATTCAGGTAAACCTGTTCTGATTTCTGCCAATCTGTATGAGGTTGGCACCGGCTTTCTGCCAGATCATGGGCGGTGCGCCCTAGCGGAATACTGAAAGTAGAAAGCATTGCAGTTTGAGTTTGAGGTAGCATTATTTGTAAACCTTATTATGACGCTTGTAACACCATTACTCTTGTAATGCCTGACGAATTGCGGGTGCGAGTTTCTCAATCGATCGCTGATAGAAATTACTCAGTGTTGCAAGCTTCACGCCGTAAGCCTCAGACATTGCTTGCCAGGAAATCCCGTTGAGATAGGATAAGCCGACTTCTCTTAAGGTAATATCAGGACGATCGCGCATTGTTCGCTGCCTTAATAGCGCTTGCGGATCACGCTCAAAATAGCGTCTGAGTTGTTCTGCTAGGGAAGGAGTATGCTCTTCCTGGGGAACTGCTTCCAGCATTTCAGCCGCTACATTTTGGATTAGCTTGGGAGGGGAAGACACGAGCATTGTTGCCAGATTAAATAGGGTTTGATGCTCTAGGTCAGGATATTTTTCTAGAAACTGAGATAGATTGAGGTGAGTGATCAATAGCCATAATTGTTGCAGTAGAGCAGCGAGATTCAAAACCTTTTCTTTTGGAAGTAAAGTTTTTAGATGCAAGTTTTTTAGATGTAATCTCAGGCAGTCGATCAAGCAGCTCAGTAAAGCAGTTGATTGTATCTGATAAGATTGCTTCTTCAATTTCATATCGCGTAGATGAGCTTGGATTTGCTGCTTCATTCGAATGACTCTTCCCTTGGCTCCTTGAGTATAGGGATCTTCCTGTTGTTGCTGTACCCTGCGTGCCACCATATCGAGACGAAAGTTGACCCATTTCATAAAGTCACCTCGTTCAGCACTGTAGCTTTTCAGATTTTGACAAACCCATAGCAAAGTTTCATTCACCGCGTCTTCATACGCATCAAATGGTAAGCGATTGATCTGTGCCAGCTTATCCGATAGCCGAATGGCTTTCACCAATTCTTGTCTGCCGTATAGCCATGTCTCTGTACCCTCAGCACATCCTTGTATTTCAATTGCAAGTTGCTGTAGCCGTTGACGATCGAGAACAACTCGATAAGCATCATTCAGCAGCGCTCTGATCCATTCTCGTATCGGTGTGCGGACAGGATTATAATCGACGATCGCCTGCTCAACGCTTTGGTGAAGGTGAGTTCGTAACGCTTGCAAGATTTCCAGAGAAATACTGAATGCGATCGCCTTGGAAGTGGAGCGGCTCACCTGGCGGAACCTGAGAATCTGCTCAACAAAGTTAGCAATTTCAGAGTTCGCCTGCTCTGGTGAAAGCTGTTTAACCCGAAGTACGAATTGTTGAAGTTGGTTGTCGTCTATCAGCATTGCTCAGATATCTGGAGACTCTGGTTGTTAATCTCTCTATTTTGGCTTTTTTCTACATCGTTACAAAACTTAATTTTGATTTTATTTTTAGCGTTTGTATAAAACCTGCCCTGATGGATCGATTACTTGAGTGAAGGGCAGCGGAAAAGCGTTAGATGACAATCTGCCAGACCTTCTAAGACCACCAACCACACAAGTTTTGATGCTGAACATTCTTTAAAGACATGGTGAATCGCGTCTCTACAGAATTGTGAACTGCTCAAAACCAATGTGGTGAACGATAACTCTCTCTTTCCTCATTAGATATATAAGGAGCAAACCTCATGATGCGTTACTCTTCTCAAATTGTTTTGGCTGCACTCCTAGCACTTCCTTTTGCAGGAGCGATCGCCAGCTTTCCATCTGGAATCGAAGCGGCACAAGCTGCAAACCGAGTCCAGCTTTCTGTAAGCCCTGGTCAATCCCGCTATCCTCGTGGCACTGATGTACGGGTTACAACGAAGGTACTGGGTAATAATAGCAGACCTATCGCAGGCGCACCTCTGTTGATCCAGGAAATTTTCTTCAACTCCGCTCGTCAACGCACAGAGCAGCGCACCATTACCAGCACCACAACGAATCATGAGGGTGCTTTCACGTTAAACTATCGTGTTCCTGAAGATCCCAATAAGGATAAGGTAACTCTGGTCTTTGTGAATCCTGTTGCAAACGGCGGTTCAAATTCTTGGGTCATTCCAATCGGTCGATAAGCTAAAAATTTAGCTAGTCTGTTTTTAATGCTCATTGAGGTTTGAGGGGAAACACTCAACAAGTACTTGATTAAAAGCATCAGTGATTGCAGGTATCAGTCTTGGACTCAGTGTTTCTCATCTCAATCCGGCTGTATCTATCTTGACTTCCTTCAAGAAGATGCTGCAACTTATCGCCGCAAGCTTAAAGCAAGGGTTCATAACACGGGTTGATCTGGAGCAACAATCATGAAGATGAACTGGAAAGCATTCGGTCTGGCAGTATGGATTGGAATGACAGGGATTGTGAGTCCCGCAAATGCAAATGGGGATGGAATCGATCTCAGTGTCGTCATTAAAAATAATTCCACCCAGGTTTTTACAGAAATAGACTCTCCAACGGAAGCTCTCAATGGTGATTTCAATCCAGAGAGCATTGATCTATCGTCTTTACCTGAAGATTATGTGTTTCCTCCAGGTGATTATCAATCGGGTGTCAATCTTGCTAAAACGGACTTGGACAAACTCACCGGAATCCATATTTTTGTAGATGGGCAGGGACAATGGACAAAGCGAGCAGACAATCTCTACGTTCGAGTGCTTGTTAAGCGAAATAATCCCTCGCTTGGCATAATGCAATGGCATGTGACTCGCCAAGCTCAACCAACTCAAATGAAAGATTTGAAGAGTTACGGAACTCGCTCAGATCCTTCCTTACCATCGAAATTCTGGCAGAGGCGGCTTGATGAAGCAGTAATTCGTTTGCTTGAGGAACTGCATCTTGGGTTGGAGGAGTATTCGACATACTCACAGATGATCAATGCCAACACTTCTACCTGGGATGGGGACATTCAAGTTACAAAACAGAAAATTACATCACTTCAGGAAACTAGCATCATTCAACCATCTAGTTCAGTTATGAAAGGCAATCGCGCTACCCTCAAGATTAACAATTTTTGGTTTCTCTGCAAGTACCAGTGTAAGGAGAGCTAGTCATTTTTAGGTTCTAGATCACATAGATGGGTTTTCCTGTTCTGATAATCCATCTAATTCACAATGATGTTGATTGTTTTGATAAAACTTTGATTGAGAAGGAGAAAAGATATGTTGAACAAGTACAAACTCTTAGTTGTTGCTGGAGTGTCTTCAATTATCTCACTTGGGTTTGCTCAAATGCCTGCATCTGCCGATCCATTATCAGGACTCACCAATATGTTAAACACAATCAATAGAGCTGTCGGTAGTGTTGACTCAACTGTACAGCAGCTTGACGGTACTGTGAAAAACGTCAGTGGCACGGTTGATAACTTAACTCGTACATTAGGATTGCAATCAAGGGGATCTGGAGGTTCTGTGAGTGAGGCAGACACGACCAAGCAGATCTTGGATATTTACCAGGAATGGTACAAGCAACTGAATCCTCCAGAGCAGGAAATTATTTCATGGCTGGTGATGGAATTTGCTCGCGGTCGAGAAGTCACTTTTGACACGATTTCGAGTACCGAGTGGTTTCAACAAAAGCCACTTCAGGAGCAGCAACTCATTGGTTCTCTGGTCTTTAAACTAAATGAAATTACAAAGGCATCTGCTAATGAAAAGGATCGTTTTTTGACTTACGCATTTTGTGTCAATAGCGGCAGTTCAAATTGTAATCCCTAAGTTCTACGCTCTGTGCTGCACTAACAATGCCAAGCAAAAGAAGCCAGTGCTATCACTCTTGGCAATGTCATCACCTTTTCTAAGGACAAGGTAGAAATCCGATCGTCACACGGCAAATAC
>NZ_JACJOR010000563.1:0-6005 GCF_014695615.1 Leptolyngbya sp. FACHB-711 | reverse complement strand
AAACCAATACTTGACAGGTTGATAGACTATCATTCATATTCTCATGCAGTGCTGTTGCAGGTACAGCAGTGTACTTTATCAAACTACCATTTTGATTTTTACGAGTTGTTGAAAGTGAAAAATAGAGCTTGCCTGCCTCATCTTTAATGCCATGTCCAGAAAAATAGAACAGTAATAAATCATCCTTCTGGCGATCAGCAAATAGTTGATAGATTGCCTCTTCTACATCATGCTTTCTAGGATTTGTTAATACAATAATATTTTCAGCAGTAAACTCACTTAATTGCAGCAATACGCGCTGCACTGCCTGTACATCTTTAGCAGAATTGGGTAAAGGCTTTAAGCCTGATTCACTATCATATTCACTTACCCCAATCAGCAATGCTGCTTTGTTCACGGTTGCTTCTGCTCCCGTCGCTGATAAAATTCCTCTGCTTGCTGGAGCAAATACTCTAAATCATCCCGGTTCTTAGCTTCACCACTAAACTCGCTTCCATCAGGTGCTTTCACTGTCATCTTTAGAGTTTTGTTGCCCAACAGCGCATTGCTCAAACCCATCAAACCTTGAATAATCTTCGAGTTATTTACAACAAATTTAAGCGCACCTAAAACAAATCCACCTCCCGACTTTGAACCATCGGGTGGTAGCTTTACGTCAATCAATGCAACCTCTTCCACTCCATCAACTTCTCGAAGTTGAGGTAAGAGGCATTCCACTTCAGCTTGTAAATCTTCGTTATCGAGTTCAAGAGATTGAAACGTCAGGATGATATCCATGCAGTTGTTTAATTATCGTTGAAATGTTATGTGAATCTAAATTATCAACTCTCTCAAGCTTAGACAACCTTAATCCATAGTTCATTCCAAGCTGAAATTAAAGCCTCAATAATGCTCAGGATTAACTATATAGAACCCATTTGACATCTTTCAGTAGCTTGACCTAGCGTAAGGAAGGTGATTTGAGAGATTGACGATGCCATACTCCAGCAGTTTAAGCGATGCTGAATGGGCAGTTCTCGAACCGCGCTTGCGCGAAATCTTACCTAAGAAGAAACAGACGCGACCAAGTAACTGGAGCCAGCGCGAAATCATCGATGGCATCCTCTACCAACTCAAGAATGGATGTAACTGGCAGGATTTACCGAGGGACTTTCCGCCCTATTCCACGGTCTACTGGCACTACAAACAATGGCGGGATGCAGGCGTGTTTGAACAGCTGATGGAGACGCTGCATGGAGAAGTCCGAGTGCAAGCTAAAAAAAAGTCAGTGGACGACATTGATCATCATCGACTCGCAAGCCGTGAAGAATACGTGTAATGCGAGTGCTGAGTCCAACGGATTTTGCTTCTACAAAGCGACCAACGGGATTAAACGACACCTGGCAGTCGATAGTTTAGGGTTTCCGTTTTTTACCCACTGTACGCGGGCGAACGTCACCGATGACCAGGGCGTAATTGAGATGTTGAGCCAAAATATTGACTACTTTCGACAAAAGCCTGTGGAGTTGGCAAAGACGACGATTCTGCTCGACCACGGCTATCATCCAGAGGTGATTCAACAAGCATTAGAACAAATTTATCCAGAGATTATGACGAAAATCCAGTTTGAGGTGGCAGCGAAGCTCTCAAAAACTGAAAAGGCAGTGCAAGGGAAATCAGGATTTGTACCAATTGCAGTGCGATGGGTGGTTGAGCGATCTAATAGCTGGATCGAACGATGCAAAAATCTTGTCAAAAACTTTGAGTGGACGCTGGAACATGCCAGAACAAAGCTCAACCTTTGCTTCATTCGCTTAATGCTCAAGCGTTTGGCAGCTTAAGAAGATGTCAAATGAGTTCTATAAGCAATAGTTTCTCCATTGCGAGTCATGAGGGCATCTGCATCTTTCGCCAGTTCAGCAACTTTGGCACCCTCAAGCTGTACGCTGTTGATCTGCTTCAATTTGCCGAGCGTCCTCTTCCAACTGAGCAAATACGTCTTAATCATCAATCGGTTCACCCCGCTCCGCCTGCTCAACGCCAATCGCCAAATGCTGCTGCAACTCTACCAACCTTACTTGGTAGAGGCGATCGCGCTCTTCCAGCAGTCGTAGTGCTTCCCGCACAACCTCACTGGCAGAGAGGTATCTGCCGCTCTTGACCTTCTCATGGACAAACTGCTCCAGTTCAGGGGTAAGAGAAACGTTCATAGACGAAACGCTTGAAAGTGGATAGCTCAATTTTAATGTCAAAGTTTGACATTGGGCGGTCCACCACGCCTCTAGCTCTACCAAGGGACTACTGGGCTTTGGTGAATGGTTCCATTGCATTGGCGCTGTCTCGATCAACTGCGTTGATTTTGTTGCTTTTGCTAAGGGAGACGATCGATCGCCATCCGCCGATGTGAGCACCAAACAAACGTAGCACAGCCCCCACTACCTCCACTGAAGCCTGAGTTGCTGGGGATGGAGCTGATGGAATCAATGGAAAGGGGGATAAGAAGAGAGGGCAGTGAGAAAATGTTGTTCAGCGATCGCCAAGTCGATGCTCATTGGAATCGGGGTATGAGTTATCTCAAACTAGGTTGGAATTGGATTCGCCTTGCCATCACCCACCAGTTCAAGATTCAGGTTTATCCGTTTCTCTCCAGTCTGCCCGACCCTCAACCTGCTATCGCATCCAGGCGACAACACAATGATTCCCTCAAGCGTGAATTTACCGTCCTCAGCCGCTTTCCAACTTCTTAGTTTTGTCAGTCAAGCAGGCATCTGGACTCAAAGAAAACGTACCACGCTATTTGACCGCTTATACGCATAGTTCTTCTGAAGTTGGTAAGACGATCGACTTGTCGCTGCGCTCCGCGTCGTAGCGCGGTGCGGTCGCCTGTTGCTGATCTCGATGAAGAGTAAAGCTTCTACGCTGCCGCCGTGAGGGGGGTATGGTAGCATCCTGACGAAATGTCACTATGAGGCGCTTAATTGGGGTGCGGCACAGCAAGAAACTTAGAGTAAGATTAGTACAATTGAACTAAACTCACCTCTCTATCATGCAGCCTCGCCTAACCCCTGCTCAAGAACGAATCTTTTACTGGATTGAAGACTATATTGCTGAGCATGGCATAGCTCCTGTTGCCAGAGAAATTGAATCTGGGCTGAAATACAGTTCGCCTGCCCCAATTACAGGGCATTTGAAGGCGCTTAAAGCCAGTGGCTACATCACTTACATTCCCAGAAAAGCTCGCTCAATCCAGCTTCTTCGTCCCAGCCGCCAGATTCCGTTACTGGGCACGATCGCTGCTCACAGCCTTGTTACCATCTTCCCTGATGAGGAAGTGGAGATGCTGAACCTGTCAGTGCTGAAGAAGCTCTCTCGCCTCTCTCGCAACGAATTAAGTCAGCACTTTGCCCTGCGGGTTCGAGGTGACAGTATGGAAGGGGCAATGATTGCTGACGGAGATGTAGTGGTGATGCGTTGGCATAATGACCCGACTGAGATCAAGAACGGTACGATCGTTGCGGCTAGAGTGAACGAGACGACTACTCTCAAGTATCTGCACCGTCAGGGCAGTCGCATTACCCTGCTTCCAGCTAATAAACGGTATCAGCCGACGACAATCGATGCAGAGCATGAGGAAGTGGAAATTCAGGGGGTGTATGTGGGGTCGGTGCGGGGACTGATCTAACCCTATCTAAGCGATTTCGATTGTTTACGCTCTCCGACCATTACCCTGCTCCGGCAAGTAGGGGACGGTCGGTTTCCTTTTTTTCGGTTTCTAACTTTTGCTGTTTTTGGGACTGCAACTTTTGCACTGCAATCGTTTCCATATTTTCCTGAAAAGCTCGGATCTTTTTAGGGAAGATTGTCCAACTTTACACATACTGAACAGCAAAAAAGGGACTAGAAGAATTATTGGTTCCTCTACGGAAAATAGTAGAAAGCTTGTGTAGCCTTGATCTAAAAGGTTTCCTTCAAGGTTCTTTATGGCTGGTAATTTTAACGAGCAGGTTCGTTCTCCCCGATCGCTTTCAGCTTTGCCATCTCACGACCCAGAGTATTTGGAAGAAGGGTTTGATTCCTTAAAGGAGTGGATTAGAGCAAGCTTTGAGGATGTATATGACGGTCCTGACGCGCTTGAGCAAGAGCTTTCGCTTATGAAGGCAGCAAAGCGGCTCAATATTCCTTTAGAGGACTACCGCATTCTTTATTCGTTACGGCATGAGAAGCGATTGCCAGCGTACCCAAAGCCAATTCATTGGACATCCGCGCCATCGGTATGGACCAAATGGTTCTTTAAGCTACCAAAAGGAAGGAAGCGATTTTTTGTTTGGAAAGGTGGGCTGTGGCTGGTGAAACAGAGCTTTTTTATCACTATGGTTGCGGCTGCGTTTACCTATGTATCAAATGCTCCAACTCGCCAGCGACAGGCTCATTATCAGGCATAGCAACTCATTAATAGTGCAGCAGGTCAGCAAGTAAGTGGTGGCAGGATCGAAGCTTTACAAAGTTTACTTGCTGATGATGTGAGTTTACGAGGACTAAGTGCTGAGGGGGCTTACCTTGATGGAATTAGTCTGAAGGGCGCGGATCTTCGATACTCTAATCTACGAAAAGCAAGTCTTCAAAAGGCTGCCTTTCAAGAAGCTACTCTCACAAATACTAATCTACAAAACGCCCTGCTATATGAGGCAGACTTCCGAAAGGCTAATCTTCAAGGAGTTAACTTTGAAGGTGCTGTCTTTAATACTGAAGTGGCTTTTGGCGGCGAGGCGGTTGAGGGATTTGTCGCGGTCAACCCAAAACCTGAAGATATCTTTGTTGGCGCGAACCTTTCGGGAGCTAACTTCAAGAATACGTCAGTAAGTAGGGTAGCAATTGAAAAAGGGTATTTGTGTAATACAACTATGCCTGACGGCAGTAAGGCAAATCGTGATTGTGCCTATATAAACAGCATTGATAAGTGATAACTTAGGCAGTTTTCTAAAGTCGCGTGTTCAGATAAACCTTGCTGTCAGAATCAAGAGCATCGGCTAGCAGATCGCATTATTGCCCAGCTCGGACATGATGTAGCCTCTGCCCTGGCTGAATCTGATAGCGCGAGATATCGAGAACGCCTCTTAGAGCAGCAGCTTCGAGACAATGGCATTGGACCGTGGGCACTGCCGGGAGAGAACGATTCTAACTCACCCTCCTGATCCAGCCCTTTGTGCCTGATACTGTCTTTGTAAAGCGATCGGGATGCAGGCGATCGCCCCATCCATAGCCCTCTCTATCTCTTCATCCCCTCCACTCCATAAAAGCGAGTATCGGCGGGTGTCGATGGAAGCGCTAAGCCAGTGCAGCGCCCACTGAAACCCCAAAATCCTAAGAACTGACGATCGAACAGTGAGGTTAGAGGCAAGGGAAAAAGGGAAATATTGTGGATAGGAGTAGTGCAGAGAGGGAGGTGGATATATCTTCGTGCATCGCCTTTTGCTGGAACATTTCGCCCAGATGAATCTGGACGAAAGCCAGTTGTAACCCACCCCTCATATCTCACCCAGTTCACCCCACAGTCTACAAGTGCCAACTCTACTCAAAGTTGATATAGATTTTTTTAAGTTCTTCTTTATTTTTGCCTTTATTGTGTTGAGCATTGGGAAGTCCCAATTGTTGATTATGGAGGTGGATCGCCTCTTGAACGGATGCGGCATTGGGGAAGAGGAGTGAGGGTTGTTCAAAGATGGGTTTGACATACATTTGGTTGTTGGTTCCGGTCATTTCGGCAATGATTTGGCGATTAACGAACCATTGATCGTGCGGGTCGGTGCAGCTTTCGTTGTATTGAATGATGGCTTGGATTGCTTTGAGGATGCGGTCTTGAGGAGAGAGCTTGCCTGAGGGTGTGCGAGGGTTGCGGGATTTGGGCTCAGGTTTTGCGGTTTGAGGAGGGGATGCACCGTTGGAAGCAGGGGGCGGTGTCGGTGGGGTTAAGGGGATTGGAGAAGGATTGGCTGGGGGGTGGAGGATGGAGAAGGATCAGGCTGAAT
>NZ_JACJOR010000562.1:0-8193 GCF_014695615.1 Leptolyngbya sp. FACHB-711 | reverse complement strand
TGAGAAGTTGTGCAAATCTAAACAAGTAAGGCAACTAGCGGTTCTGTGTCTAAAATCACTTGTTGCTTCATTCTTCTCCAAAGCCCTGGCAATATGCCTTGTTTATTGATAGATCAGTTGGTCCCCCTTCCAAGCATCCAACCAAGTCTCTAGCTGCTTCCAAGGCAGATTTTGGAGAGTGAGCCATCTTAAGGGTTTCCGAACTACTGATTCTACTTCGCAAAAATTCAACAAAATTAAGTACTTCTTGCTGTTTATCTTATTGTGGAGTATCTAGCTTCTCCACAATAAGTTGTGCGATCGTCGTAGTTTTAAAGGGTAGAGAGTCGAAGTATCAACAGAGGCAAGGATTAGGGCATGATGTCATTCAATCTCAGATTTAGCTCAGGGAAAAGAGGGGAAGCGATCGCCTCTCCCATTCGATACTTCTGTTGAGCATATTCCCCACTTGCCAATTGGCAAATAGTAAACGTAGGTTGTTTTGGCTTTCCGATAAAGGCAATTCCCCCCAAACCCCGAAAATCGACAATCCAATACTCTGGAATGCCCAACATTGCATAGTCTTCCACCTTGCGGGCATAGTCATCCTGCCAGTTGGTACTCACGACCTCCGCCACTAACCGAATCGCTTTACCACTGGTTAAAACCGGCTGTTTCTCCCAAAGCGGTTCTTGAGCCAACTCAGCCTCATCCAGCACAATGACATCAGGACGGAGGGCTGTCGCTTCAGTCCCAGGAGGGCGAATCAAGCAGTTTTTGGGAATTGTCCATCTCAAGTTCAAACGCAAGATCTCAGCGAATAACCTCCCTGCCAGTTTTCCTGAAGTGGATTCGTGAGGTCCAGTTGGTTCCATATCGCGCAGTTCACCATCGATTAGTTCATAGCGTGGGTCATCCCCGTACTGGCTTAGAAAATCCTCAAAGGAAAGGATCTTAGAGGGTGTGTAGGTCATCTTCATCTCCTTTTGGCTTGGCTCCCAGATGCAGATTAATCTTGTCTTGAGGTTTCTTGATCCGTCTTCTCAACCCACCCGTAGTGATATCCTCATCGGTACACACTTGAACCTGACTGCCTGGCACAATTGGACATAATTGGCTCAAACCCGGTGGCAGCGTACGGCGCACCCAAAAAACTGGAGAGATTTGTCAGTCAATCAGCTATATTCCTATCGCAAAATACCCAGCTTCACGGCGATGATGGCAACGAGCGCCACTCCCAGCGATACGCCGAAGGCATTGCGGGTCGTTGAGGAAATCTGGGCATCTTCCCTAGCCTCAGCGTCTTGGGCGCGATCGAAGCGGCGGGATTGGGTCGCGAAATAGACGCCCTGCACCACCAGCAGCAGGGCCAGAGGCAGGAGTGCCCAACGGCTGGCCAACGCTAACCCCAACCCACTGCATAGGGTAAAGCTGCCCACAATCCAGAGAAATCGAGTCACCAGTCGATCTTCTGGTTTCTGCGTGATTTTTTCCAGCGCTGTATCAAAGAAATTGGACTGCCGTGCCTGTTGCAGGGTGAGGAGTCCACCCAGAATCCAAAAAACACCAAACAGTCGCAACAACCACTCCAGGAGAACCATTGCATCAACGTAGGTAGTCTCACCCCATTGTAAAGGAGGGGGTGCGGGACCCAAGCTCCGGCACCTTCTCAGTGAGATGAAAACTGCTGTACACGCAATGCCCTAGCTGCCCGTGACACATCTAGGTGAATCCATAAAGGCTCATAAGGTTATGAGTAGCTATTCTCAAGAACCTGGTTGAGACATCACTATCTCGATCGATGTCCAAATCTACCTAGAAAGAAACAAAAATGCTTGACGCAGTCCTTTTTATATGTTCTCTTAGATAAAGAAGGAAGGGCTGCAAAAATCTGCGCAAGCTTTTCCCAAAGAATTATCAAGAATATCGGTTAACCGTCAAAGGAGACCGCCAACGCGAAAACAATCGCATTGGCGGTCTCTTGCTTTCTGCAAGGATTCTCAGGAATGACCCGCACAGTTTCAGCTTCTAGTACGAATCAGTTTCGGTTTACAGACAAATGGGAGATGTCTAGCTTGACGGGGCTGTCTCCAGAGACGCTCAAAAAGTATCGCCTGAGTGGATTCCTTGTCGAAAACATCCACTGGATACGTCTGAATCAGAGAACGATCAGGTATTGTGTCCCGCTGGTTCTCGATCGAATTCAGAATCAACATTTTCCGCAGGAACACAATAAAGCGATCGAGTATTGTCACTCCTTGCTGCCATCTCATCAGGAAAAGACTAAGCGCAAGTAAACCTAATTCAAGCAATCCATGGAGACTTTTCACAATGGCTAAAAAAGGTATGAAAAGCACCAGAGGTAGACCAGAGATGTACTCGGAGGTAAAAAAACCTGCCTGCCTTGCGCTAACTCCTACAGCGATTACTCAACTCGAAGAATTAGCAAAGACTATGAATCTTTCTAAATCGGAATTGGTTGAGCGAATTGCTCGTGGCTTAATCAGTATCGAGCTAGATAACAAGTAATAACGGTATATCTTCCATGCCCTGTTTAACCAGTAAAGCCAGGTTTTGTTTCCAGCTTTATTCTGGCTCAAAATATTTCTTGTTTAGTTCAATAAGAGCTAATATAGCTTGCCTAAAAAGCTTAGCTCTTATTTAGGAAATTGCGTAATAAGGCTTTATTTCAATCTTTATTACACTGACCGTTTTCCAATAACTAGTAGAACCCTTGCGTGAAGCCAATTTCGCTCATTTTTATTACAGAAATACCCGAGTAAAATTACTACAAACCTGCCCTGGGAACTGCTTAATTCTGTTGTAATAAAAACTTCTATTTTTCTTTTCAAAAACTCAAAATTGTGGTAAATATTCAGAGAGAAGGTGCTAAGAATGGGAATTCTAAATCTTAGAAAGGTAGTCACTTTAGCTGATTTTTATAGGCTTTACAAAGCCTGGATAGAATACCAGTTTGAAGAGGAGAAGGCGAAGTCTATCATCGCTAAAACACAAACTGGTCTTTTTCGTTATACATTGCCTTATTATGGGTTTCCCCTCAAGTTGAATGGCAATTTGTCATTCTCTGAAATGAATGAGGGATTGAAATTCATGGAGGAGATTTCTATTAATCAGGCTGTTTACCTTTCAGAGGCGCAGGAACAGGTCTTTGATAAATTTGGCGATCGTGTCTCTTCTGCCAGTCGAAGAGTTTATCGTTCTGCATTGAAACAAATGCTGGATTGGGGGCGATCGCAGGACTGGTGGAAACAGTCTGTTGAAACTTCTTCCGATAGCAGAACCCCTACAATGCTCATCTTCAAAAAACGAGTTGAGCACTGGCATAAGTTGAAGCCTCAAGAAATTTCGTCGGACTTGAGCCAGCAGCTAGGCAGTTTTTCTACCTACTTAGTAACCCAACGACAACCCTATCTCAACGACAGTTCGTGTATTCGGTACCGCAGGGAAGTCTTGGGTGTCCTTGGCTGGATGCATCGAGTTAAAGGGGTTGCGTTAACTGACCTCAGCCTTACCAACATTGTGCCAGTTGCATCTATCCACAATTGGGATGCAGCGAAGGAGGTCGTTGCGTTAGCTGAAGAATACCTCGAATGGATGCGTACCAATTTAGGGGGAAAGGAATCAACTTTGAGATTTGCTCTGCAAGCTTTCTTTTATGTCGCTGAATACATCCACTATGACTACACAAAGAACATCTAAAGAAGATAGATCAATGAACCTGGCGATCGACGCTTTGGTGCAGTTGCGAAACCAATTGAAGTTGGTTCAATATCCTAGGACAACAACTCGCACTCGTCAGGAAGCTTATGCTCTCGGCACAGAAGACATGAGTTCTGCTTTACGTGAAGCGCTTGATAACCTGCTCGATGCAATGGTTAATCGTCATTCTGATATCAATTGCTTCAGAAATAAGGTCAGCCTTGAGACAGCGATGCCACGTATGGCAATGCTTTATCGATTGCTGGGAGCAGTGAAGAAGCTGAAAAAGCTTTCCGCCGAGGAGTTAAACCTAGACCATCTAGTTAGCTTCGCTCCCTGTAAAACAGCTTTGCGTCGAGCTAGAACCTATGATGAAGCCCGGCTAATTGAGCAGGCAGCTCTTGAAGCGGCAGAACAAACTCAGGAAACCCTGACAACGATTTTGAAGTGGTTGCGAAAAGAACGGCAGATTCATCCTTCAACCGAGAAAGGTGTGGTTGAGGTGCTCTTGGTTGTCGCTAAATTTCAGTACTTTCAGGAGACCGATTCCTTAAAAGCAAAAAATTATGGCGATATTCCCGTTATTTTGATGCTGCGTCAGGAACTCAAAGAAGCAAAGGAGCGGGCTAAGAATGTACCTCCTGCTGCTGATGAGTCTCTTAAGTGGCTGGATTGGCCCGAGTTTCTCAAGTGTGTTCATCATTTAGAGGAGGAATGCCGCCTTACCTATAGTTATGGCTTGGAGCGATCAGCCACAGCAGTTGCTCGTAGTGTTCAGCGTTATTTAGTGTTCGCTTTGTTAGGGTATATGCCGCCCGATCGACAGCGAACCTTGCGCGACCTAGAAGTTGGCAAAACGCTTGTCAAAGGTCTTCTTGATCAGAATGAAATCTTTGAGGCTAGGGAGGATGGGAAGTGGTATTTTCACCTGATGAAGACTGACTACAAGACGGGGAAGACCTACGGTGAACAGTGGTTGATGGTACCTGACATCCTATATCCCCATCTTGAGGCTTGGTTGGATCAATGGCGAGATCAATTCTCTCCCAGTCACAACTTCGTCTTCACTCAGGAGAATGGCAAGCCGTATAAGAAAGCATCTGATCTTTCTAACATCATTAGACGCACCACCCACCGCCTAACTGGCAAACTCACAACCTCTCACTTGATCCGGCACATGCTCATCACTTACTTGAAGCGCCATGGTGCTTCCGATGAGGTAATGAAAAGTTTGGCAAATGCTATGCATCACAGCACGAAGATGCAGACCGAAATCTATGATCGCCGCCCTCAGTTTGAGAAGGTTGCCCCCGCTCAAGAATTGGTCTTGAAGTTGGCAATGGGCGAGCCTGTAGCCAACCTCATGGGCGGTCGATCGCTCACCGTTGAAGAAATCGCTCAACAGATTCGACAGTTATCACCTGGGGAGCGCCAACGGCTTCTTGCAATGCTCAAGCAACCTTAATTTGAATTCTGATAATCCGTCGAAAAACGGCGGAGGAGATGCATGATGAATGAAACGAACACAAAAACGATCGCCGTTGCAAGCAGCGATCGCTCTGAAAAAACATTTTCTGGTAACTATCCTAGCAGCAATCCCAAACCTACGCCTCAGCAACTCTTAGAAGCAGTGAAGACGCTGCCTGAAGCATGGGCACTGGTTGCTGTAGGAGCCAACAAAGCACCTTTGGGAAAAGATTGGACAAAGTTGCCTTTGACTCAAGCGGACTTTGAGAAGGCAGTTCAAACGGGAGAATTTGAATCGCTTTTGGTTCACCCCAAAGAGAGGGAAGCCTTTCACCCGCCAGTTGCTTGGTGGTCGGCAGTTGGAGTCCTTTGCGGCACCCCGTCAGGAGGTCTCCTGTTTGTTGATCACGATGGCGCAAGCTGTGACCCTCTCATTGAAGAGCTTTCAGGTCAGTCTGTCACTGAGGCACTGCCGAAAACGGTAGCCGTAACGTCTGGTCGAGAAGGACGTTATCAGATGATCTACAAGGTTCCTGAGCAGTTCTGGGGCGTGCTCTCTAATAGGAAAATCTTCACTGGCACCAAGGGCGAAGATGGCAAGCCCGAACAACTGGAGTTTCGATGGGATGGAAGCCAGTCTGTTATGGCGGGATACCATCCGACTACTGGCTCCTATCATTGGTTGGCAGGGCAGTCCCCTCAAGAATGTGAGGTGGCGGAGGCTCCGAAGTGGATGATTGAGAAAATGTTAGAGGCTATTCCTCTACACAAGCCTGCTCCAGCGGAATTCAGCAATCGATCAGATTCCCATACCTGGACTGATCGGGATTGGGCACTTTCCTATCTAGCTGCGATTCCTCCTGCTGAGGACTACGACACCTGGCTTCAGGTCGGTATGGCACTGCATTCAGTCGGTGAAGATCTATTGGCTGATTGGGATACCTGGAGTAGGGGGGCTAGCAACTACGAACCAGGCGTCTGCGAGACGAAGTGGAAGTCTTTTAAGCCTGCCAAAGGCATTGGCCTGGGGACATTGGGTGCTTTGGCAAAACAGCACGGTTGGCGATCGCCGTTTGAAGGGAGCCGGGACGATCGCCCTACGATAACTGCGAACCAGAGTAACAGTGTCCTCCATACAGCACAGCCATCTGCCTTTGAGTTGGACGAAGACTTTAAGGAACTGGCTCAGGAAGTTCAAAGCTTAGTCAACCTGACTGAGCAATCTGCTCCACTTCAAGGGCTGCTCTCTCCTCATCTCACAACTCCACTGACGCATCGAGCAAAACAGTTCAACGTTCCTCTGGAAGCGTTTGTGGGGATTCTTTTACCAATTTGTGCGGCTTCTCTGAAGATTGGTACTGAGCTAGAGATTAGTTCAGCTTCAGATTATCGTTGTCCCCCAATTCTATGGACGGGGCTCGTAGGAGAGTCTGGAGCCAATAAATCGCCGATTTTAGACAGCTTATTCAGACCTCTGGCAAATTTGCAGGCTCAGGCAGATGAATTTTACCAGCTTGAGTTAGCTCAGTACGAAGAAGCATTGGAAACCTGGCAAAATGCCCCAAAAGGGAATCGGGGTCAAAAGCCGACTCCACCTGTTCAACGAGAGTATTATCTGCAAGACACGACTCTAGAAGCAATTGCGTCTTGCTTGGGTCTTCAGCCTCAACTCGGAATCGTGATTTCGAGCGATGAGCTCGCAGGCCTCTTTAACGGCTTCAATCAGTATCGTTCTGGTGGGCGAGGCAATGATCGCCAAAAGTTCTTGACAGTTTATAACGGTGGAGCGATCAAAGTTAACCGCAAGTCAGGAAATCGAATTTCCTTAGCCCAGACCTCGATTAGCCTAACCGGAACGATTCAACCTATAGTGCTGCAGAAGCTGATGCGGGACTTAGATGAAGTTGATGGTTTTTGGGCTAGATTTCTTTGGATTCCGTTACCGCTCACGGAAATGCCGCCTCCAGGCGAGGGGGTAAGGTGTGACCTCTTTCAGCTATTGCGAAGTCTTTATGAAGGACTGGGGGCTTTGACTCCTGAAATCTATAAATTTGACCAACGAGGACAAGCAATCTGGCATGACTGGCATGTCTGGTGTGAAAAACATAAAGTGAGTGAGCCCAATTCGTCTTTGAGAGCAATTTATCCAAAGAGCAAGGAGAGAGCTGCTAGAATTGCGCTTGTTGTTCACTGCATGAATGCTGTGGTTGAAGGTCGAGTGCCAGATCGGGTTATTCCTGCAGACCTACTGGCAGCTGCGATCGCCTTCACACAATGGTCAATTGAGCAGACTCGACTCATCTATGCCGATGCGGGTGTCGTTTTGCATGAGGACACATCTAAAATTGTGCGCTTCATCGAAAAGTTCAGAGATCGTGATTGGATTACAGCAAGGAATGTGATCCATTGGTGGTCTGGGAAGCCAAAACCCACGGCTGACCAGGCAAGAGCGTTCATGAAGCGGGTTGTCGATATGGGTTACGCAATCGATAACGGTAAAACTGGCAGAGAATACGAGATTCGGATTGAGGGAAATGCCAGTAACATGGGTAACAATCATGCTCAAAGCCTTGCTCCATCTATCATCGTTCCTGGTAACATCAGTGGTAACAGCCCAGTAACAACTGACAACAACACTCTTGAAATTTCTGACGAGCTGTCGGTTGAGCCTAGTAACAACAGCATTCTCCACCAGAGCTTCAGTGCCAGTGTTACTACAGATCACGATTCGTTCAAAACCAATGACAGCAGGAACTCCACTGGATCTTCAGTAGAGTTGTTACCTAAATTGTTACCCGCTGTTACCAGCATTGTTACCAACGTGAATGCCGCTCCTGGCAAGGAGTCTGCTCGAATTTGTTACCCAGTTACTGAGGCTAAGATTCAAGTTGGCGATCGCGTTGTTTTGACAGGTGAGGGCAATAGCCGTCCATTTGATGAATTGAAGGCAGTCTGGACTGCAAAAACAATTCAGGAGCAAAAGGTTGCTGTAGAGTGTGAAACATTAGGTCGTCGCGTTTTTCCACT
>NZ_JACJOR010000561.1:0-16245 GCF_014695615.1 Leptolyngbya sp. FACHB-711 | reverse complement strand
GTAGCGTCCTGAGAAGATGCGAAAGATCTTGAAGCGACGAATGATATGCTCCACCCTCACCCGCAGTCTTGCTAATGCAAGGGTTGTGCTGCTTCTCGTCCTCAGCTAACGGTTGGTTGCGCGGTTTCTTCGTGGGAGTACAAGCCCCAGCATGACGCTTAGCAAACCCCTGATACCTCGGTCAGCTAAACATAACTGCGATGGCACAAAGGGCAGTCGGCTTCGTTTCAGCAGCTTGAAGTCATGCATCTTGCCCTCGGCGGTTGCGGTAGCAATCACTTGCCCGTTATCAAACTCCACTAGCAGTTGCGCCTTCAGCGTATGGCACTTTTGCTTGCCACTGTAGTAACGTTTCTGTTTTTTTTCGGGCGTTCAATTTCAACTTCGCCCACATCCCCCATCAACACTTTCCATTCCCATCCGGGCTTGTACAACTGCTGTTGGCTGGGCAGGCGAAACTGACCGCACTTGACCAGGATGTCTTCCACTTTCCGGATAATGCGTCCGACTGTGGTTTCATGCAGTCCCCAACTCGTACCGATGTGAAACTGGCTGCGATATTTCCGCCAATATTCCAATGTCACCAGCAATTGGTCTTCAACGCTCAGTTTGTTTTGTCCGCCTCGTTGTCCCTGGCGTTCCAGGTGGGGGCGTAACACCTCGACCATCTCGCCAAAGGTTTCCCGACTCACGCCACACAATCGCTTAAACTCTCCAGCAGACAGGCTTTGCAATTCTTGGTAAGGCATGGCAATTCCTCCTTGTGCTCAGTTCTGCCATGCGCCTACCCCTTTTGCAAGCCTTTGTTCCTAACTGGCACATTTCCTCCCATTCGTGCAGGAGGTCTTTTATTTTGGCTGCTCTTTTTTAGCTGTTCCACCCTTCGCTTAGTCTAAACTCCAGTTATGACCACAGCATTCAAATCCTGGATATGCTCGAAACCTATCGGGAGTTTAGCGTCCAGCATGATGAATGTTTACCTATCTCCTGTCAGCAACCGTTGAACGAAATCATGAAAACGTTGACCGTGATTTCCAGCATCTTTATTCCTCTAACCTTTATCATTGGGATCTATGGAATGAACTTCAACACCGAGGAATCTCCCTGGAATATGCCAGAGTTGAACTGGTATTGGGGGTATCCAGCGACTCTAGCTTTTATGTTGAGTGTTGCTGTGAGGATGGTCTTCTTCTTCTGGGGTAAGGGTTGGTTTAGCAGTTTATCCACGGTTAAAGCGAGTAACAAGCATCGAAGTTCCGGTGCAAAAAAATTACTACAATAAACTACAAAATGCGCTTGAAAACTGGTGTTTCTGAAGATGGTAATGCGAATGGGGCTATCCATCGGAGCGATCGCCAAACTTTACAGCAACCGTACCTGAAGCGGAAGTAGGAGGAGCAGGAGGGATTCAAACGTGAGCGACAAATCCGCAACCCGTCGTAACATGCTGCAATGAACGTGACGGAACAGAAGCAACGCCTGTCTGAACGAGGAATCACAATTTTTAGCTTGAATCAGAAAAATGTTTTGGCAACATTAAACATTGAGGGCAAACAAACTCATTGCACCCGGAACAGTACGAGTCCACGTTCATGCCATTTTGCAGAAATTGGACGTACGCGATCGTAGCTAACCAGCAGTCATCGCCATTCAAAAAAGTCTTATTGACCAGCAGTTGCTATCTAACCCATAGGCATTTAAACATTAGTAGTTTAACGTTGGTTTGGGATTTGGTTTGGGATAAAGAAGGGCGACAGCGCGATACCAGTATTACCATACGCCTTTGACTTTAATTGACGAACAGAATAGACGACTAGAGATAGAGCATGAGTAGACATCGGAGGGGGAGAAGGCAAAGCTGGGCTTGTTTGCCTTGCCAGAGACCGTTTTTTGTAACACAACCAATGCCCAAAGAGTAACTTGATTAAGCCAGTTCAGTCACGGAATAATCGATCGATTGGTCTAAAATACGCTATGCTAAATAACACGATTTTAATCGGTCGCGCGGGTGTAATTCAGTGGTAGAATGTCACCTTCCCAAGGTGAACGTCGTGGGTTCGAGTCCCATCACCCGCTTAGATGTCCATTAAACATTTATTTGTCCAGTTTTAAAGAATTCTTGTCAAAAAGAACGAAGTCATAGTGCTTTCAGCCTTTAATAGCTTTTAGGTACTGGTTCAAAACAGTTTTAAAGGATTAATGTCTAGTTAGGTTTGGGAAGGTGACATTCCTTTCAACTCTCTCAATCCTGTTTGAGGGCTTTAATACGATCGCTGTAAAGGACTAAAAAGTGGGTGGAAATAAGTCTACTCCCTTCGACCTAGATTAGAGGTAGAAGGGCAACCGCAAAGCATGAGTGGGTGTAACTCATTGATGTGGTGGGAAGTTGCAACCCCTCCACGACTGGAAGGGCGATCGCAACCTTTGCCCTGGCAGCGTTACCCGCATCCGGGCATTCTCTTTCAACCCCTCCACGACTGGAAGGGCGATCGCAACTGCGGCGGCCACGTTTTGCTGATAGAGTCGCTGAAACTTTCAACCCCTCCACGACTGGAAGGGCGATCGCAACCTGGTTCTCGTAGATATGGGTCGCTTCGTGCATCGCCTTTCAACCCCTCCACGACTGGAAGGGCGATCGCAACTCTGGCAACTTAAAGCCCTTGCACAGCCAACTTTTTAAGGTACTCCTTGCCAAAGGGGGCTCATTCAAATTTCTCTTATTAAGTAAATCTTTATACCTACTTAATAATTCCTTGAAGAGCCCATTAGGCAAAGAATCCGATTTTGGCAGACCTCCCAGGAATATTACCCTTGCTTTGGTTTGCCAAAAATTTGAGAGAGTTCCTCCTTGCTCGGAGGCGATTTAGTAGCTGCCATGACACGTATGCCTGTATCCTCATAACTAAATGGCTTACCACCACAATTATGAAAACATTGCTTCCTGATGCTAGGCGCGACCCTACACCATATCTGTAGAGAAACTCTACAGAGGAAACGGACAACTACCTGGAGCGGAAAGCAATTAAACTGCTCCATATTTTTCACCTATCCTTACAGGATTGGCGCGCTATTGGGAAGATTATTACATTGTCAAGGTTCAAATTTTGTTAAGCTTGCAACGCTGAAAGTTTATGGGCAGACGTTGCAACCTCTACTGCTTTCTGCATTGGCGAACCTTGGTTCGTCTGCTTTCCAGCAACCACTTGAATTCCTGCACTAGAGGCACGCTCTCGAATGAATTCTACTAATCTGTGATAGCTCCAGCGGTGAAAACTTGCTCTAAGTTGCTTGGCGTATTGCTCCTGAAGTTCCTTCTGTTGCGGGAATTTAAGCTTTCCTCTGGCTTGAATATCGCTTTCGATAATTTCACGAATATATTTCAGGTCGGGCACGGCAATGCTGCCAGCATTCCACTTTACAGCAAGGCGTACTAGCCGATTTGCTAGCAATCTTTCGACATGAGATCCTAGATTTGATTCGTTATTTCCCTCTCGATATTGCTCCTGCTTTTGCTCCTTCTGTCGTTGGAGTAAGTTGCGTTGTCTTCGCAGGTGTAGCTTATTGACCAATCGCCAATGCTCTAGCCTCAATTGCAGTATGCTACGCTTGCCTCTTTTTACCTTAATGCCATGTATAGTCAGGAGATGCTTTGATGTTTGACGTTCCACAACGTTTCCCGTTCTAAGATCGATAACGCAAGCTGTCAGTGGCATTTGACGGCTTAGGCTGACTCCAACGGTAATTAGGGGATCACCCTTGTAGTTGGGTTTACTGGGACGCGGTGGATAAGGATTATCTAGACGAGTTAGCTGGGTACGCAGAGATTTCAGACGGCTCTTCTGCCCTTTGGTCAAGGGCAACTGTTCAACCTCTTGGTCAGTGAGTTTATCTCGTCCATCTAATTCTTCAATAATTTTGCATCTGGTTTCCTGAATAACAGCTTCTATTCCTTCAGCCGTTAAACGGCCAGTATCAATCGCACAGTGAAGATAGAGACGATGGGTTATCCAAGGTTGATTAGAGGTAAGAGATTTGGATTGATCCAGCTTCTGCTGCTTTTTAGACTTCTTGGTGTCTGGTTGCCAAATAAGCTGGGCAGATCGGAGAGCAAATACCGTTTGATTAAAACATTGTTCTTCAGGAGACGCCGCATAAGCTTGATAATCTGCTACCAACTGGTGAAATATTGGAAGCTGACGGCGATCGCACTGGATCTTGAAGATGAAATTTCCAAGCCGCTTAAACTGCAAGCAAATTCTATCTGATACGCACTTCTTCTTCTTTGATTTGCGTTTTTTAGAAGAAGATTCTAGAGACTCAGAGCTAGTTGAATTGCTTCTGGGCTCGGTTGACCAGATGAACTCATCTGCGCTACCCCATAAAATTGGGTAGGGAAGAGGATTAAGAAAACTAATCTGTTTTTGCTCTCGCCACTCATTTATCGTTGTTGCTATTGAGTCAGGATTGTCCTCTGGCGGTAGAGATATCGCATCAAGCAGGACTGCTGCAAATCGTTCACCTGTCGGATCTCTTCCTTTTGGGAAGCGGCTTTGAAGCTCTCCCTCAAGCCTATCTATCTCGATCTGTTTGCTATCAAGTCGTTGTTTCAATTCCTCTGGATCGTCAGGCTTTTCACTCACTTTCAGGTCATTCTTAAGGAGATGAATAATGGCTCGTTGATGGAGAGTATCAGTTGTCATCTCAAACTGATCAAGCAGTTCACCAATTAATGATTTACTCGATTTCGTTGATTTTCTTTTTCTCCTACTATCTCCCTGTGTTTCTGATGGTGGGCTTAATCCTTCTAGAATTGCTTGAGCTTTAGCAAAAATTTCCTCTAAGGTAAAACTGGTTGCCTGTTCCAAATCATAATCCTGTTGCACAATCCCTAGCCAACGCTTCTTACCGAGCATCCGAGAGTGGCGCTGCTTCTGTACACTAAACCAAGATTTATAGACATATTGGGTCATCCGAGTTGCTGAGTCGTAGAAGCGAGCAGGTAGCTTTTGAGAATTGGGGCATTTCTCAAAGTCCTCAATCATCTTTCCAAGTGGCTCTCGAGGAATAAAACCTTTAGCTTGCCATTCTTGGAACTGATTGTGCTCAGCAACTTCCTTGAAAAGAGTGTTGATCAGAAGTGTATAAGTGACCATTGTTTCCCAAAGAAATTTACGGGTCACTTCATCAGTCGTCAATGAGCAACGAATTGTTTTTATGCTCATAGTAATCTTTTGATATCTGAATAGTGCAAGGGTACTACTGAATTAGAGAAAGGGCAAGAGGTAGTCTGATCAAAGTTTTTTATCAAAATGCTCTTAAAGTCAGTATCGTTTCTGTTTCTTAGCCATTGAGCTAAATTTCATGCCGCAGCGTTTGCAGGCATTAGTGTCCCATTCTGATGGCAGGGAAATCTTCTCATCACACGATGGGCATCTTGATATCAGGCGAAGTCGATGGCAATCGCACCCTTCGGTTGACTCAAACTGCCATTCCATTCGGTGATAGGGAGCTTCAGCATAACAAGCTGCACATAGACGGGTCGAACGGTTGACGGTTGGAGTGCCTTTAGGAGGAAACATAGCGAGCAATCGATCGGCATCTAATCCCACGAGCTTGCCCATCGCGGCTAGCTCCTTCCGATCGGGAAACGGGTTGAAGCGGAATTTTTCCCATCGTGACAGGGCAAAACCAAGCCCTGCTGCCACACTCAATCCAGTGGGGGCAGAGATGGTGTTCAACTCATAACGCCGAAATCGTCCGAAGTAATGGCTAATGCTCTCCCCCTCATACGGTTCAACTTTTGCAATCCAGGGAGATAGCTCATTCGTTTCTGCCACTTCATCTGTCCTCAAGACACAAGTTCGTGTTTTCTAACTCGTTACAGCACTCATCTGTCCATCTAGCACCTCATAGATGGTCTTTTCGTCGAGCCGACTTAGTCCCTTTTTCAGAGCTTGAATTGCCATTTTTTGTAGGGTGTCATTCAAGGGACCAGTCAATCCACCTGTTTTCTCATGCAGCTTTTTCAGCACATCCTCGTAGAGCAGGTCAGACTCCTCTTCCCAACCCAGAAAATTGTTGAGCCAGGTGTCTACAACTGAGGCAGTCTGATCAAGCGTCATGGCAGGGAATGTATAGAATGACAAAAAAGAGTTGTGTACCTGCTTCCACTCTGATTTAAGCTGCTCGTACAACTCTCCCGTCCCGCTCAGGATGACTGGGATCTTTAGAAGCTCATGAATCTGAACCAGCTCCCGTAATGCCTTCAGCTTCAAATAGTGAGCATCGTCAATAATCAGGAGTTTAACGCCGTACTCCTTCAGCGTTGCTCGAACCCGATTCCTTAAATCTCCGATTCGACCAAATTTCAGGTTGCGATGGAGTACTTGGAGAGACTCGGTAAACAACTGGGCTGGGGTGCAACCAGACGGCACCCGAATGTAAACAATAGGGACTGGCAGTAGGAGAATTGCCCCCCGATATCTGACATGCTGCAATCTGTAATATTGACAGGATTCTGAAATTCCCGATCGCTGGCTGGAAAGAACAATTCCGCAGTTTTTTGAATCACGCTGATTGCTCAGCCAGAGATGGAAATCTTCATCCCGCTTTGTCGTGATTAAGGGACTGCCTATACTAATCCGTTCAATTTCAGCCGCTATATTAGGCGACCCAGAAGGGGTTTGAAGGGGAGAGGTGGGAACTAGTTCTGGTTGTGCCATAGGAAGCTTACCAATTGTCCTGCAAATGTTCGTTCCAGTTGGAGACAGCTATCTTTGCTGCTCCCGACGGCTTAAATCGTTTCCGTCCAAGGTTTGGGTCAATCGGTGGAGTAGGCTCACCAGTAGAGCCATTTTGAGCAGCAGATGCTTCCTGGCGTTTGAACTCAACTACATTTGACAAGCCAGAGGAGCGCCCTGTACGATCATGCTCCTTTTTTCGCCGCTGCTTTCGAGTTGCCTTAACTTTCTCCTCCGAAAATTGGTTTAGGGCGAGCCTCTCCTCAAGGATAGAAGTTGTATCCAGCGCCTTCGTAGCTCCACGAAGTCTATGTTTTTTCTCCTTCAGTTCTTTCAGAGATAACCGCTCCTCCTTCAAATCCCTTGCCTTTGCAACTCCAATGAATTTTCCGGGTTGTCCATTTTCCCCGCAGCTATAGATAAGAAGATGGATGATATTTGCAGGATCATACCTAACTGCAACATTTCTAGTCACGTAGTCTAACAAGCATTCGCCCTTATAAATTTCACCCTCAAATTGAATAGTGCCGTACTTCTGCACTTTGGGGCGTTTGTTCTGCTTCAGCAAGCATATATCCAGATCCCGTTGTTCGGGAATTTTTGGAGGTTCTACCATCATTGCTTCCCATCGCTGAGCACGGGTTTGAGCAACACCTGGGTAAGCATGTTGGTTAACATGATCAACAAAATGCCGTACCAAAAATTTTTCCAATTCCTCGATTGTCAGGCAGGCATATTTTTTTGCATCCTTGGGTCGCTTTTGAACGTTCGACCCTTTATACCCTGGAAACCTGGAATTCAATTCCTTATTCAGTTTGTCAAAAACTGACTCAACGATTCCCCCTTGTTCAGGCATGAATCGATACCGGAGATTAAAGCCCAAATGAGTAGCAATTTGTCTCAAGTGTTGAGACTTAAACTCCTTAGCGCGATCGGTTACAAGATACTCAGGTACTCCACAAACGTCCCACTTTTCCCTGAGTTCATATTCTGGTCCGTAATGCTTTGGCAGAATTACATGACGGAGCACAAGGGCAACTTCCAGGGAACTTGGCTGCCTAAAACCCAAATAAAACCCTGCAATACAACCAGAGTAGCTGTCTACAGCAACACTCAAAAATGGAGTCCCAATTTCTTCTCCATCCTGATCGACAAGAAGAACATCAAGTTCAGTGTGGTCAATCTGGAGAACTTTATTGCTCCGATCAACCTCAATGTCCCCATCCGTTGTTTTGATGATCTTGAGCGGTCCCTGCCCAGGATGCCGTGCTTTCCTGTTTTGAGCTTCAGAATACGCTTTGAGAAGGTTGTTAACTGTAACATGCGATCGAGGGGGCTTTAATTCTCCGGAACTAACTTCGTCTCTAATCTCTTTAAGGATTTTATTTAAGACGCTGGAGTGAGATTCATCAGCAGAACCAAGCTTTGTTGCAATCCAGTCAAAAATAGCCTTAAGAGACTCATCCTTGGAAGTTTGGGTTGAATCTAGCTTGGCTGTAATGGCTTGAATCAATAGCCAAACCTGATGTCGATTTGTCCGGCGGCTGTATTTGTTGCCTCGCTTGTACAGCTCGATTACTAGTTCGCGCCAGGGTTCTGAGATATAGCGACATTCTCCTTTATCAGAGCGGGAATTTCGGGTTAAGGCAATCAGTCCGTCCTTGTCTACGGTTTTTGTTAGGCGATCGACAGTTCTGGGGTGACATCCTAAATCGTTGGCTGCTTCCTGAGTTAGCTGTTTCTTGAGCTTGGTATCAAAGGCCGAATGTGCGTCACGAATTTTCCTAACCCACTCCATTTTGCGCTGAGCATCATCTGACAGTTCTTCAACAAGCAGATACTCCTGCTCCGACAGTCCGCTATTTGCTTCCTGAACAGGCTCAGTTTCTTGGGCTTCTACTACGTGGGTAGGGGTTGAAACCTGCATTTTCACTAGAAATGAAGGGATGTACTAGAAATTTTACAGAGAAAACTTCCGAAAAAATGTATGAGGTTAGCTTTTTGAGATTATGATACCTTAAAATCTTGCCATTTTGACAACTAGCTTGACTATGACTCTTGCTCCTCGATCGCCTACTCATAGACACTGGAGTGCGTTAAAAGCGTATCTTCAGCCACTACGAGACGAGCGGATGGACATTGAGGAGTTTCTGAATCTGTGGAATGTATCGCGGGAAGAAATTGCGTTTATCTGTGATTGCTCAGTCACCACAGTGAATCATTGGTTTTCTCAAGGAGAGCATCGAAGGGTGCCAACCGACAAGCACAAGCAGAGGCTAGCTTTAGCTCACCATATCTGGATGACGATCGAGACAGAGCCGGAGTATTTACGACTGTTGCGGCAGATGTACGACAGGAAGAGACGGAAAGGATAAAACTTTGGAACTTGCCGAATGGCAAGCTTTTCTTGTCAAATTTAGTAGTGCAACCGTACTGTGTCGATCAATTCGATCTTCATTGGATGTACTGTGGCCCTTTACAAGTCGAAGCAATTTCCTTCTGTCTGGGTGACTTGGCTGGCAAAACTGATGGCGGACGAGATTCAGTGTCCCTGGTCAATATGGTTTCGCACGCACTACAAGTACGAGAAGCTGAACCGCGATTTTGATTCAGCTAGGTGGAATGCCAGCCATCGAGCATTACTCAGCGATCGCCTGTCGCAGCTGCAAGAGGCAGGATCGGCGGTGTCAATAGAAGGAGAGAATTGGTTTGAAATCGTAGGGCGGCAATATGCAGTCAGGATTGCAGGCAAGCCCGATATTGTGGCGATCGGAGATGAGCAGGTTTGGGTTGAGGATTGCAAAACCGGGAGGAAGAAGAACTCAGACCTGTACCAGGTGTTGCTGTATATGCTGCTGCTGCCCTTGAGCTATCCAAAATGCCGAGGGATGAAGCTACAGGGACGACTGGTTTATCCAGATGGGGCGATCGATATTTCCAGTGATCAGGTGGATGAGGCGTTTAAGGCGCAGTTTCGCCAGACCGTAGCAACCCTTAGCAACACTAATCCCCCTCATCAAGTGCCTAGTTGTTCAGATTGCCGCTACTGCGATATCTCAGAAAAATACTGTCCGGCAAGGATTGAGAGCAGCCAATCTGAAGTTGATGGTGAACATGACCTTTTCTAGGGTGTATTCCGTACGGTTCAGTCAGTTTTAGGTAGACACACAAAGAAGATTACGGATTTGCTGGACTGCTAGAGAAAGTATTTGCGCGGCTTGATCAATCTCATCATCGGTTGTGAACTTACCCAGCCCAATTCTTAATGCGCCTTCAACTAGCTCTTCTGCTAAGCCAAGAGCTTTTAACAGGCGTTGCATAATAAGAGTATGAATTAGGGTTTGTTTCAATGCAATGTCCGGAATGCGGCTCGACTCATATCCGTAAAAACGGCATCAAGCAGGGTAAGCAGAATCACATCTGCGTCGAGTGCAAGCGTCAATTTGTGGATCGCTATGAAGCCCAGAAGGGCTACAGTGACGAAGTGAAACGGGAGTGCCTGAAACTGTACGTCAATGGCATGGGATTTCGCGCGATTGAGCGGGTTACAGGAGTGCATCACACCACGGTTATTACTTGGGTCAAACAAGTCGGAGACTTGCTACCCGATGCCTATGATCCAGACATAACCCCTCAAGTGGCTGAACTGGATGAATTAGAAACCTTTGTCGGCTCAAAAAAACAAGATTTGGCTGTGGACGGTCGTTGACCACTTTCAGCCTGGAATTTTAGGCTGGGTCTTGGGCAACCATAGTGCTGATACGTTCCGCCCGTTATGGACAATCGCAAAACAGTGGCAATGTTATTTCTATGTCACTGATGGATGGAAGGTGTACCCCAACTTCATTGATGCAGGTGACCAGATCGTGAGCAAGACGTATATGACGAGAGTCGAAGGGGAAAACACAAGGTTGCGCCATTACCTGGCACGATTGCATCGTAAAACACTGTGCTATTCCAAATCAGTGGAAATGCTGGCATACTCGGTCCGGTTGTTACAGCACTACCTCAAGTTCAAAGATGTTCCTGTTCCCCATTGATTCATACCTTTATTCAGCAACGCCGAGCTTTTAACACAGGGGAAGGATCTTCAACCCCAGACGAACAAGCTGAACCAGTTGAGATGGCTAGCAGGTGGCAAATTCTAGCAATGACGGCACTGTTAGGAATACCTGGAATAAATAGATGCCAATTTCCTGCTAAGCGATGATCAGGATCGCCATCGACAACTAAATCTGAAGTTTTTTCGAGGAGTAGGTTTTGAAGGCGATCGCGCTTAACATCGATCGCCCGCTCGTCCTCTTCCATCTCTAGCGATCGCAACCGACAAGCCTCTCCCAAGCCTACAATTCCTGGGACGTTGAGCGTACCCGATCGCATCCCCTGCCCTCGTACGATCGGTTGTCCCCAGAAAGCCAATGTCGTCAAGTTCCACTTCCGTAAACCCAAAATCTCCTACCTGTTCTACCCCAATTTTGACACCGATCCCCATCCTGCCCTTCACCTCAGTATGGAGATTGACCTACGAGATCTACATGTCCATTACCGAGATTACGACCCCAACGACAACCCACCCCTATTGCACCAGAAGGATCCGATGGTGACAGCCGACTATCCGCTATATGAGAAGTTCGCGAAGCTGACCCAGCAGGAGGAAGGCTGGGGCTTGCTGGATGATTTGCGCCTGATTTATGACTATCGTGGCTGGCAAAAGCGCCTGGAGGAGCATTGTGCTGAATTAAAAGGGCATCGGGTGGTATGGCGGAAAGATGCTGATCCCTACGGACTGAAGCTGGTGCGATCGCGTCAAAGACAACGAACTCTAAAAATTGAGTTTTAAAACCGGAGCTTTGGAAGAGGTAAACAGATTGTGTAGTTTAACGGGGCTGGTACTGAGCAAGGCTAGATTAGGGTGTATAGAATAATAGGTATTTACGGCATTTTAATAGCCTGAAAATTGTCTTTATAATGAGCAGTTCGACAAGAAAGAAAAAAACAATCCTATTTTTGGCGGCTAATCCCAAAAACTCAACTCCTCTCGACCTAACGCGGGAGGCCAAAGAGATTGAGGAAGGATTGCAGCTATCGCAGAAGCGTGACGGGTTTGTGCTTAAGCAGGAGTGGGCTGTGACTCCCGGTGATGTGCAGCGGGCGATGCTGAGATACAAGCCTCAAATTGTCCATTTTTCTGGACATGGAATGGGTGAAAGTGGGTTGGTTTTGGAGGATGAAGTTGGACAGGCACAGTTCGTCAAATCCACAGCATTGGCAGGCTTGTTTGAGTTGTTTGCAGACAAAGGAGTAGAGTGTGTCGTCCTCAACGCTTGCTACTCAGAGGTGCAGGCAGTGGCGATCGCCCATCATATTCCCTACGTTGTCGGTATGAGTCAAGCTGTTGGCGATCGGGCTGCCAGAATGTTTGCCGTTGGGTTTTATGATGCGCTGGGGGCTGGTGAGTCTTTTGACTTTGCCTACAAGTTGGGGCGTAACCGTATTGCTTTAGAGGGAATTGCCGAAGACTTGACTCCGGTCATTACCCGGAAATTAGAGGTTGTCTCTCTACCTCTGCCTGAAACACCGGAACCCATTGATGCACCACCAGAACCATCCCCAGCACCTGTACTTGCAGAACCATCTCGACTGGATTCAATTGTTACTCCTGTTAAGGATTTGGCATTGGAAGAGCCAGAGGGGCAGGTGCCTCTAGAATCAGTTCTATATGTTGAACGTCCTCCAATTGAAGCCCGATGTTATGAGACGATCGCTAAGCCGGGGGCATTGATTCGGATTAAAGCACCTCGGCAGATGGGCAAGTCGTCGCTGATGATTCGGATTATGAACCACGCGATGCAGCAGGGGCATCGGGTAACGTCGCTGCACTTTCAATCGGCAGGGGGACAGGTTTTATCCAGCCTAGATCAGTTTTTGTACTGGTTCTGCTCTCGAATTACACGCCGATTAGGGTTGGCAGATAAGGTCGGGGACTACTGGCAGGGTGCATTAGGCAGCAATGACAAGTGTACGGATTACTTTGATCTGTACCTGCTGCCGGAGTTAAATTGTCTGCTGACACTGTGTCTGGATGAAGTGGATGAGTTGTTCAAGCATCCGATGATCGCCAGCGATTTCTTTGGATTGCTGCGGGCATGGCATGAGGAGTCAAAGATTAACCCGACCTGGCAGAATCTGCGGCTGGTGATTACCCATTCCAAGGAGGTTTACATCCCGCTCAACATCAATCAGTCCCCCTTCAATGTGGGCTTGCCGATCGAACTGCCGCCATTGAATCGCGAACAGGTCGTTGATCTGATTCAGCGGCACGGGTTGCAGTGGTCGGATGCAGAAGTGGGGCAGTTGATGGCGATCGTGGGAGGACATCCTTATTTGGTGCGGGTTGCTCTCTATCACCTAGCGCGAAATGAGATGACCCTGGACAAGCTGCTGGAGGTTGCACCGACTGAAGAATGGGTCTACGGAGAACATCTGCGCCGCCATTTGCTGAATTTGGAAGATGATGCCCACCTGATTGCAGCTTTTAGACAGGTGTTAGCTGCTGAGAAACCTGTGCGAGTGAAATCGGCAGAGGCATTTAAGCTCGTCAGCATGGGGTTGGTGCGCTACCAGGGCAATGACGTGATACCGTTGTGCAATCTTTATCGGCAGTATTTCCGCGATCGTCTAGGAGTGGGTCAGTGAGTATGGTTCCGAACCTACCGTTTGACTACCAGGTGGGTGGTAGTCTTCAGGTCGATGCTCCGACCTATGTGCGACGGCAGGCGGACGAGGATTTCTACACGGCGCTAAAAGCCGGGGAGTTTTGCTATGTGCTCAATTCTCGCCAGATGGGAAAGTCGAGCCTGAAGGTGAGGACGATGCAGCGGTTGCAGGCAGAGAGAATTGCCTGTGCTGCGATCGACATCACAGCGATCGGCACATCGGTAACACCGGAGCAGTGGTATATCGGGATTGTGAATGCGATTTCCCGGCAGCTAGGGTTGCGCCGTGCTTTTGATCTGAACGCCTGGTGGACTGAGCATAGGTTGCTGTCTTATGTGCAGCGCTTAGGTACATTCATTGAAGAAGTGTTGCTAGAGGCGGTGACGCAGGACATTGTGATCTTCATCGATGAGATCGACAGCGTTCTGAGTCTGGAGTTTGACCTGGATGATTTCTTTATTCTGGTGCGGGATTTTCATGAGCGGCGATCGGCTCAACCCGCTTATCGACGATTGACCTTTGCGCTGCTGGGTGTGGCAACGCCCTCGGACTTGATTCAGGATAAGCAGCGAACGCCGTTTAACATTGGTCGCCCAATCGAACTGACGGGCTTCCAACTGGATGATGCAGAACCGCTGACGCGGGGTTTGGCAGCGATCGCGCATAATCCTGAAGCGGTGATGCAGGCTGTTTTGGGTTGGACAGGCGGACAGCCCTTTCTGACGCAGAAAATTTGCAAATTGTTGCTGACTGCTGAGGATGCAGTGCCGGATGGTCAAGAGGCCGGGTGGGTTGAAAGTTTGGTCAGTGACAGAGTGATCGAGAACTGGGAGGCACAGGATGTCCCGGAGCATTTGAAGACGATTCGCGATCGGCTGTTGCGGAGGGGGGAACAACGTACTGGACGATTGCTGGGGCTGTATCAACAAATTTTGCAGCAGGGGGAAATTATAGCAAATGACAGCCCAGAACAGATGGAACTGCGGCTGACGGGCTTAGTAGTGAAGCGGGATGGCAAACTGCGCGTTTACAACCGCATTTATGAGCAGGTGTTTAATCGGGATTGGCTAGAGCGATTGCTAGCTAAACTTCGACCCTATGCAGACTCTATCAATTTGTGGTTGAAATCCGGTTGTCAAGATGACTCTCGTCTTTTGCGTGGAAAAGCATTGCAGGATGCACAATCTTGGGCAACAGGAAATAGTCTGAGCGATGACGACTACCGATTTCTTGCTGCAAGTGAGAAAGAGGAGGGTAAACAGCGTGAGTTAGAGCAAGAAAAGAAGTTACGAAGAGTTGCCCAAGCAAGAAATAAAGTTGCTCTAATTTCCTTAATTGTGATGACAGGTTTAACTATTTTTTCCATAAGAGAAAGCATTAATGCCAAAAATAAAACTATAGAAGCACTTAGTTCTTCATCGCGAGCATTATTTTTATCTGAAAAAGGTTTAGACTCCCTATTGGAAGCTTTGAGGGCAGGAATAGCTTTAAAGGAATCATTTTGGGTTGGGAACAAAATTTCTACTCAAGTTCTGACTGCATTACAACAAGCAGTTTATAAAGTCAGAGAGCATAATAGATTTGAAGGTCACGATGCTCAAGTTTGGGAGGTAGCTTCAGATCCAGATGGCCGGTTTATTATTTCTGCTGGGGGTGACAACACAATTAGATTATGGAGAACCGACGGTACACTTGTTCGGATTTTTGGACGACCAGAAGGGCAAGTTCAACAGACTTCAGATGAACATACAGATCAGGTTTTTAGTGTTGCCTTCAGCCCAGAAGGGCAAACCGTTGCATCAGCTGGTGGAGATAAAACAGTCAAGTTATGGACACTGAATGGCAAGTTACAAGTAACTTTAGGTGGCTTGAATGGTCATACTAATGAAGTTGTCAGTGTTGTCTTTAGCCCGGATGGTCAATTAGTAGCATCCGCTAGTAGAGACAACACCGTAAAAATTTGGCGTATCGACGGTACTTTAATCCACACTCTCAGAGGTCATACTAAAGCTGTTCGAGATGTAAGCTTCAGTCCAGATGGGTTAGTTCTAGCTTCTGCAAGTTTTGATGGAACTATCAAGCTTTGGCGTATCACCGATGGGGTACTGCTAAAAGAGATTTATGCACATGACAGAGAAATAAACAGTTTAGATTTTAGTCCAGATGGAAAAGTGCTTGCTTCCGCCAGTGATGATAACACTGTTAAGCTCTGGGATACGGATGGTCAGCTTATTAATACTTTTGAAGAACACAAAGATAAAGTCTGGAGTGTAAACTTTAGTGCTGATGGAAGTAAGCTTGTGTCCAGTGATACCAGCGGCAATATAAAGCTTTGGCAAGCTGACGGAAAAGAGTTAGAGAATTTAAGAAGCAATGGAAGCCCTACATATAGTGCCTCTTTTGTTGGCTCTGTCGATGAGCAAATTTTGTCATCTGACTTTAACAGGACGATTACTTTATGGGATGTAGCTTCTACATCTTTTCAGGAACACAAAATACTGACAGGCCATACAGATAGGATTTGGAGTGTAAACTTTAACGAAGTAGGAATTGTATCTGCTAGTGCTGATCAAACCTTTAAGTTGTGGTCATCTACTGACGGAAGATTAGTTAGGACTTTTGTCGGTCATGGAGATTCAGTTACTAGAGTTAGTTTCAGTCCAGATGGTAAAACGATTGTTTCAGCTAGTCTCGATAGAACTATAAAACTTTGGAATCTTGGAAACGGTAGCCTGCTAAGTACTTTTCAGGGGCATACAGACTGGGTATGGGGAGTGAGTTTTAGTCC
>NZ_JACJOR010000560.1:0-10258 GCF_014695615.1 Leptolyngbya sp. FACHB-711 | reverse complement strand
CGATTCAAGCCAGTTAAAGCGCGCAGCAAGCGGTCTTGTGTCAGCACCCGTTCAATATCCAGCATTTGCTTATCCCATTTCTGCCTTCTATTCTTGCTTATTTCCCGACAAGTCTATTTCATAACACAACGAAATAGAACCTTATGAGTATTTATTTATACGGGAGCGACCCCAGAAAAATAGGAGGGTTTTTGTATACACCAAAGTATACAACGTAAAATACATACCTGTATTTCATACAGATAGCACGAAACTTTTGAGCTAGTGCTTGACTCAAGAGCAATGCTGCTTTCCTTTATCACACCAATTTCTACATTGACTAAGAGTGTATTTTGCGGGTAGTGCCATTTAGGAAAGGATAGAGAAAATAGACCGACTACGTGCAATTGTTCATCGCCGTTGCTTGTTGTAAGTAGTCAAGCAAAAATAAGCAGCGTTGTGTAAAGGATGTCAAAGTGTTACTCTATGATTCGCTTTGACTTAAATCCAAATCGTCAGGTAACCATCGACTGCCGCTTGCTGCAGCGTGGCAAGGTCAGCTTGTTTGTCTGCCCGCGCTACCGGGTCTTGTCGCTGTTGATGGCTGATGCGGGTGCGTTTCCAGCCAAAGCCCTTTTTTTCAAGATGCGTTGCACCTGATAGCGACTGAGCTGGACTTGGCGTTGTTGCGCTAACTGCTCCGCTAACTGAGCACTACTGTAAGTTTTAGCGTCTTGCTCCAACGTGGCTTCCAAATGAGCGCAATCGGTTTCCTGCCACTGGAGACGACGACCAGCACGCGGAGCATCCCACAATCCTCCCAAGCCTTGACGCTGCCAACGATGGATCGTCTCACGCACGTGGAATGCTCCAATTAAAGTACTCAGCAATCTTCTACCTTCCAACCCCTAACGGACATTAGGAATCAGTGGGGCTTAACCCAGAAATCAAATTGGTATAAACTATAACATCTTGAATCAAGGGTAGGAAGTTATGTATGTAAATTTTTTCAGGAAATTTACTGATGGTTGAAGTAATTAGGTAATTATTGATTGTTCCCTAGCACATCTACTCTCGCTTGTTATGCCATCCTCTTCCAGCCCTCAAGAGGAGAAGTTTCTCGACGCTGCTCAGGTTTGGGACTTAGAGCAGCTATATGCTGACTTGGCCGCCATTAAACAAAAGCCACTGTCTTCAACAGAACGAATTTGTTTGCGAGGATTGCTTTGTGGTCTTGACCCCAATGGAATTGCTGCTTCACTACACCGCCAAGCACAAGGGCTGCGAGTCGATCTGACACGGGGATTGTATCGTTATGTTGCAGCAATCACCGCAGGACAGGTAAAAAATTGGCGAGATGTTGCTGTGTTATTGGAGCGGCAAGGCTACAAGCGGAACGATGTTCTTGTACAGAGTATTGCAAATGCTGAATCCTCCTCAGTCTTGTCATCCTCGGTTCCTACGCTGCACCATGACTGGGGGGATGCTCCCGATGTGTGCGTTTTCTTTGGACGTACTGAAAAACTGGAACAATTAGAACAGTGGATTGTGCAAGACCGCTGCCGTATTGTCAGTATCTTGGGCATGGCAGGAGTGGGCAAAACTCGGCTGTCGCTCAAGCTGGGCGCAGGTGGCATCGGCAAAACGGATTTGTCATTGAAACTCGCGCAGGGAATTCAAGACCAATTTCAGTTTGTGATCTGGCGATCGCTCCTCAATGCCCCACCACTACCTAGCCTGCTCACCGAGCTGGTCCAATTTCTCGCTCAACAGCAGGAAGCGCCCCTATCAAACGATCTCGGTGCAGGCATCTCAAAGTTATTGCATTACCTGAAAGCTCACCGTTGCTTGCTGATTCTTGATAATGCCGAGACGATCTTGCAAGGAGGAACCTCGGCTGGGCACTACCGAGAAGGGTATGAAGGATATGGGCAATTGTTCCAGCAGTTAGGAACCGTGCCCCATCAAAGTTGTCTATTGCTCACCAGTCGAGAAAAGCATAAAGAGATTGCTCAATTAGAGGGAAAAGCGCGCCCCGTGCGGTCGCTCAACTTGGATGGGCTGAGTGTTGCAGAGGGAATCAAAATTTTTTCTGAGATTGGTAACTTCTCCGGTTCTGATGCTGAGTGGCAGACCTTAATTGAGCTTTACAATGGCAATCCCTTAGCATTGGAACTGGCAGCCAAGCATATCGATGAAGTCTTCTGTGGCAACATTTCTGAGTTTCTCAAAGAAGGGCATCCCATTTTTCAAGATTTGCGAGAGCTGTTGGATTGGCATTTCGATCGCCTATCTGACAACGAACAAGAATTAGTCAATTGGTTTACCATCAACCGGGAGTTGCTAGCTCCAGCAGAACTCAAGGAAGACGTCCTCACTCCTGCGGAGCGTGAACAGGTGGCAGCGACCCTGCAATCGCTCCAGCGACGACTCCCCTTAGAACGAAACGGCAATAGCTTCACCCTGCAACCTGTCCTGATTGAGTATGTGACCGAACGACTGATTAAACAGGTGTGCCAGGAGATTCAAACTGGAAGTCTCTGGCTGCTTAGTCGTTATGCCCTGCTTAAGGCAGTTGCCAAAGAATATGTGCGAGACAATCAAAGCCGCTTAATTCTCAAACCGATTTTGGAGAGGGCGATCGCAACCCTTGGCAGCCGAGAAAAACTTGAAGCACAGCTACAGCAGCTTCTAGCGCAATTGCAAAAAAGACTACCTGTTGGATCTGGATATGCAGCCGGAAACCTTATCAATCTACTGTGCCACTTGCAAACCGACTTAACTGGGTATGACTTTTCTCATCTGACCATTCTGCAAGCGTATCTGCAAGGTGTGAATTTACGGCAGGTCAGCTTTGCTCACTGTAAATTCGTCAAGTCTGTTTTTACTCAAACCTTTGGTGGCGTCCTATCAGTCACTTATAGCTCAGATGGAACCTACTTAATCACGGGAGATAGCAACGGTGAAATTCACCTTTGGGATACCACGAGTGGCAACAAGCGGATGACCTGTAGAGGTCATAAAAGCTGGGTTTGGGCAGTCACCTCGAGCCCGGATGGTAGGCTGCTTGCTAGTGCTAGTGATGATAACTCAGTCAAGCTATGGGATATGGAGACGGGAGACTGTCTTCAGACGCTATCAGGACACACCTCAGCCGCTAATGCGGTTGCTTTTAGTCCTGATGGGCATTTACTAGCAAGCAGTAGCCAGGACGCTACGATCCGTCTGTGGCACGTTAATTTGTCCCTCCAGCGATCAAAAGAGCCAATCGCTCAACCGTTTTGCACCCTGCAAGGATTAACTCAGCGAATTTGGTCGATCGCCTTCAGTCCTGATGGTCAAACCCTAGCCAGTGGTTCAGAAGACCATCACATTCACCTGTGGAATATCACGACTGGGAACTGCTACCAGACGCTTCAAGGACATTCCGGCTGGGTACGATCGGTTGCCTTTGATGCGAATGGACAATTGCTGGCAAGCGCCAGTTCTGATGGCACGCTGAAGCTATGGGACCTGGAGCAAGGAACTTGCCTTAAAACCTTTCAGGGACATACCCAAGAGGTGACCACTGCCATTTTTAGCCCAGATGGTCAATCTCTAGCGAGCTGTAGCCATGACCAGATCATTAAGCTCTGGGACATTGAGACTGGACAGTGCATTAAGACGTTACAGGGGCATAGCAACCGGATTTGGTCGATCGCCTTTAGCCCCAATGGTCAATCCTTAGCGAGCGGCGGGGATGATCATGCCATTAAAGTCTGGGATGTCAGAACAGGGCAATGTATCAAAACCTGGAAGGGTCATACGAACGAAATCCTTTGTCTAGCATTGCATACTGAACATGCGTTGATGGCGACGGGTCATGAGGATGAAACCATCAAGCTTTGGGATCTCAAAACAGGTCAAGTAATTAAAACCTTACGAGGACATCGCGATCGAGTTTGGGCAGTGGCATTTTCCCCTCAATCCACTGAAACAGATGCGAACGAGCTAAATCAAGCGATTTTAGTGAGTGGCAGTGGAGATAACACCATCAAAGTATGGAATTGGAAGACAGGGCAGTGTTTGCAAACCTTCGAGGGACATACAAGTTGGATCTGGTCTCTTGCGTTTAGCCCCAACAGTAAACAATTAGTGAGCGGTAGCTATGATGCCACCGTCAAGCTCTGGGATATAGAAACTGGCAACTGTCTAAAAACGTTGGAGGGACATCAGAGCTCAGTCGTTGGTGTTGCGTTTAGCCCAAATGGACGACAGGTTGCCAGCAGTAGTTTTGATGCCACGATTAAACTCTGGGATGTTGAAACAGGACACTGCACTCAGACCTTACAGGAGCATGAAAACAGCGTTTGGCAAGTTGCATTTAGCTCAGATGGCACGACTCTCGCAAGTTGTAGTTATGACAAGACCGTTAAAGTGTGGGATATGACGACGGGTAAATGTAAATATACCTTTGAGGGACACACGGCACCTGTGGGTGCGCTTGCCTTCAGTCCGGATGGAGGATATCTGGCGAGCGGTAGCTTTGATCAAACCATAAAACTGTGGAATCTTGAAACTGGAGAATACGTGCAAACCCTTGAGGGACATCAAGGAATTATTCTTTCTATCCAGTTTTATATTCGATCTTGCCTTGCTGAAGACAAGGAAACAAACTTACCTGGCAAGATGCAGAACAATGATTTGATTCTGTTGAGCGGCAGCTTTGATGAAACCATTAAATTCTGGAATGTAGAAACTGGTAGATGCCTTCAGACGTTGAGAGTGCCGCGTCCCTATGAAGGAATGAACATCGCAGGGATTAGCGGCTTAACACAAGCAGAAACGGTAACTCTCAAAGCATTGGGAGCGATCGAAGAGACACGATGAGATTTAGACATATTTGTCCCTAGCGATCGTCTCACCCCAAATCATCCCAATCAATCACTTTGAAGGCAACGAGGTAATCCTGTCCGTTGTGTACTTTAGCAGTGACCCGCTTTTTATTAACTCGGTCGAGAGAAACTGAGATCTTTCCAGCGTTTTGAGCATTGACAAATGAAATTTCTGCCTCGAATTGGCTACTAAAGTTTGAGTCAGATTCAAAAATCACATTGTACTGGTTAGCGAGAAGAATTTGATCCACGATGTAGTTGTTATCAATGTCTATTCCAAGGCTTGGCTCAATTAAGTTGTCATCCCCGTCAACAAGTTTGTAAAGCCTGCTTAAGTAATCCGTTGAAATATACTGCATTTTGGCTGATTCTAGCTCTACTGTGATACTGACCATCCGCGAGTAGCCCACATCTAGGAAAACAGGTATGCTCGGAAAATTACCAATTCCTGATTTAATGCTTTTTCGCCGTTCATTGCTAATTCTCAAACTAGCGAATTTTATTTCTAGTACAATCGATTCTCCGTTGTCCAGATTGAGTTTGTCTCGACGCAGTTCGATCGCGTCACGGATCAACTTGGGTGTTGCCATATGGTATGGCGCGGGATAATACGAAAAGAGACCTCCATCAAACTCTTCAACGACTGATCCCAAAAGGCTTGCGCCTCCTCCATTACTATCTGTTTCTTGAGGAGTAATCAAAAACCACATCTTACCGAAGCCGGAGATTAAGTTGCGTGACCAATAAAAGTTTGATGAAGGCATCACTAAACTTCTCTTAATCAGGGTTGGGGTGGGGGCTTGTCTTAAGATAAGAAATCGCTTTGCTGCCGTCACCTAACCGTGATTAGGGATCTAACTCACGAAGACAGCAGCAAAGCAGATGAAACTGTAAACAGCAGGCTCTCTAGCGGAGATACAGTGGCGAAATAACCAAAGAATATCACACTACTTCAAAGCAACAGGAGTTGTACCTTTTACTGAAGGTTTGCTGAATGCGATCGCTAGAGGATCAGTTCCAAAAGCCCAGTCCACCATCCGAAGATACAGCGTTGCTCCCATTTCTGCACCTTCTTGCAAGTCCTCCAGGTTAGTGCTGTCAAGTTCTATATTCTTGAGTACACTAATAATCCAATCTCCATGTGGAAGTTCTTCGTGCAGATGAATCTGGATGAACCGAGACGTACGTTCATTGATGAAGGGTGCTGTCTTCAGCAAGCGTTTGACCACAATGCTGCCACCTGAACCCAAGTTTTCTAGAACGCAGGTCGCCCCCAATCGGATAAAAGGACGAGAATAAATGACGGAGTCAAAGTATGCCCACCATAATTTCACATTCAGTGGAACAGACAGCATCGGCTGACCGAGATTCTCAATATCCTTGCTGGCAATGCGATAGTGCATTTCTTCTTCTAGCCCAAATGCCACCAGGAAATCTCGCAATTTTCCTTTCGTCGCCAAACCAGGGTGACTGGCTGCAATGAAGAAATGTCTCTGTACATCTTTTGTAAGATGAAACTGCATTGAGAGGTATCGAACATATTGCTCAAGCGTTAAACCGCCTGAAGCCTCAACGGTCTCTAACTTGTGACGAAAGATCTCTTGGGCTTTGCTAACAATGCGAAGAACCGTGTCCATTGATTGCACTCCTTTAAGTCTAAGCGGTTAAGAATTGATTACGAGTGATGTCTGCAAGTTGATTTGCTTCAGGGACATACTTTTTGCAAATCCAGCGAGACGCATTCAAGAAAAACTGACACATTGATTCGGGTGACGTTTTCATTGCTTTCATGATCGTTTGGACGGGCAAGACCAAAACTTCGACATCTGTTGTGGCGATCGCCTGCTCTGGGGAAGGTAGTTGGGTAAACAATGTTGTTTCTCCAAAGGTTTGATAGGAATTTAACAACGTCTTTGAACCGCTGTCCGCGTTACTGACCTCAACCACACCAGAAAGCACCAGAAAGACGGCATTGGCGATATCTCCATTTCTCAGAAGAGTTTCCCCCGCTTTTGCACAATAAAAGAAGCTGGATTTTAAGAGCTGTTGGATTCCTTGATCGGTTAGCCCTTGAAAAAGGTCAATTTTGGGATTTAATTGCTGATGCAGTTTTGCAATCCAAAATTCCCACACTTCATCTGCTGTACTTCTGCAAGTGTTAATTAGTTTTTTGTGTTCAGCAAATTCTTGATTGAACCAATCCTTTGCCGTTGAAGTGTTGCTGGCTTTACGAGCGACACGATAGAACGGGGAGTGGACTGCCCGCAGATGCTCAACATCTTCCATCAGTAAAACCATCGGAATTTGTAAACCAGCATCCTCGTCGAGGAAGTTATCAACGTAGCGACGATATCCCAGGTTTTCATAAAACGGAACGAGCCAAGGAGCCGCGTGAGAAAAGTCAAATTGCAGATTTCGGGTGCGGGCATCTCTGTAGAATTCCATGACAATCATGCCTAGTACCGAAGAATTTCGCCATTGTGGGGCGACCATTAAGCGGCTGCTAAATGAAAGCGTTTGGGTTGGGAATGCCCCAATAAATTGATCGACTGCAAAGATCTGGCTGAGATTCTCAGGAAGTGAAGTAGAATCCAGCAGATTTTTTCGCACGGTTGCTACAATCTCATCTTCAACTTCGATGTAAAGCAGCATTGCTGTGTCATCTAACTTATCCTTGAGAATCTTTTCAGTATGGTTGGCATATCGTAGGCTTTTTTTCATTTCCTCGATATACACGCTGTATCTGAATTGATAGATCGCTTGTTTCTCTTCAAGCGTTGTGGCAACTTGCACTTTTAACATTGGTATCTCCTTCAATGCTTTATTAAGCGTTTGTCCTGCTTTCACAAGAATTGATCGAATCAGTCTTCAGGTTAGAAAACTAGAACTTCATCGACCGCTAACAGGTGATAGGAGATAGGGTTAGCAAGCCTAAATTACTTCAAACAAAGGTTAGGAAAAACGTTAGATGACTGGCGCTTTCAGAGCTTGTATGCCTTGGAAAGAATACGTTAGAACTTTGTTAGGAGCCTATGTTGCATGATCAGTATTCAGCATTTCAATGAAGCTGCTGCGGAGTGGAATTTGACAAGGCTGAGTGCTGATCTAGGGCAAGTGAAGCAAGCCTGTAGCGGCAGGCGTACAGCATTGACAAACGTTGACGAAACTTGTTTGCGAGGATTGCTGTGTGGTTATAGTCCTACGAAATTGCGATCGCCCTCAATCGAGATATTACCGGGCTGCGAGTCGATTTGTCGAGAGGACTGTATGAGTAAGGGGATGGCGTTTTTCCTGCCAGTCTGAAATGCATTGCTGTACCGCTTGACAAGTATGAATCCGAGCGTTGTCTTGAGTAATCACGGTGATTTTGCCAGTTCGCTTAAACAACCGTTGCGCTTGTTTGGCTTGCTCATTTATGAAGCGAATGTAGGTTGTGCTGGTAATGCTTCCGACACTTAAGCCATAGGTGAAACTGCAATCGGGTTCCCATACACCAATAAGGTTAACCCGTCTGCCAGGCCTTGCAGTCTGCTCCTGGCGCTTTTGGGTGCCCGCCAAAGACCAGCTATAGCTGACGGGACTCCAGCAATCAAAGCCAGATTCATCTAGATATTTCAACTTCAAATACCCCTCCCATGCTGCTTGTTGCAACAATTCCCAGTCTGCTTGTTTGAGCTGTTTCTCTAGGAGGTTCTGTAGGCTTCGATAGCTTTGTCGAGTTCGCTTCCAGCAGTAGCCCTTTTTTTGAGAATCCGCCGTAGTTGCCGTGAGCCCAACTTGACTTGTCGTTCTTGCTGCAATTGCTGTACCCATTGCTGAGCATTGTGCGTTTGGGCTTCCTGCTGCAACGATTGCTCTAAGTGCCCGATGTCGGCTTCCTGCCATTTAGGACGACGTCCTGGACAGGGTGCATCTCACAATCCCTCTAAGCCTTGTTTTCTCCAGCAATAGATGGTTTCACGCACCGTTTCCACCCGCCAATCAAAATACTCGGCGATCTGCTCGGTCGTCCATCCTTGATGGCTCAGGCGTAGCAACCTCAGCACGGTCTTTCGTCCGTTGCGGAACGCTACTGGCGGTTCTAAATTCCAGTAAAGTGCGGTCTTCTTCTGCAGCCAGAACCACTTGAAGGCGAGGACGGGTCATTGAAAAAGGGTTCTCAAAGTACGTTTCTCCGTTATTCTGATATAACAGTGTTTATTTCCGTTTCCCTACTTAGGGCACTGCAGCAACGGTTTGATCATCGTGGGAAAGCCAAATCAGGTTACTTCTCTATTCTCTCTTGCTCTTTTTTCTACGTCCTTTCCTAAATGGCACTACCTATTTTGCGTTTTTTAATAGTTCCTTATTGAAGGCAACTGTTGTTTTTTCTGGTTGTTATTTTACGCGCTCGAGAGTTTGAGTTGCATCCTTTGAGATGCAAAAAGTTGAATGCGGTTTAATGGAAGCGTGTGAGTCTAGTGTTGAGCCCATCATGAATTTATTTAGTTTATTGCTGCTGGTGGTAGGAGGTTTTTTCTCTGGAGTTTTGGCAGGCTTTTTGGGAATTGGCGGTGGTACTGTATTAGTGCCAATGCTTGTTGCTTTTGGCTATACTCCAGTACAGGCAGTCGCAACCAGCAGTTTGGCGATTTTGATTACCTCCATTTCTGGTACAGTACAGAATTGGCGGATGGGGTATTTTGACAGCCAGCGGATTTTAGCCTTAGGTTTACCAGCTTTAATTACGGCGCAGTTCGGAGTATGGCTTGCTGATCACCTGCCATCTGCCTGGTTACTCGGTGCGTTTGGGGTACTCCTGCTGCTCAACATTTATTTGGTTGATCTAAAAAATCGCCTTGCTGCAAAGCAACCTCAATCTATTGAATCACCTCCCCATCAATCAGCGAACCCAAAACTTGTTCGGCTGATTACAGGAGGGCTGGCAGGTTTACTGGCTGGACTATTTGGGGTTGGTGGTGGAGTGATCATGGTACCCCTACAAATGCTGTTTTTAGGTGAACCAATTAAGCTTGCCATTCGAACTAGTTTGGGTGTGGTTGTCATGACTGCCATCTCTGCTAGTATTGGTCACACACTCAGCGGTAATGTTATTCCAATGATTGGAGTGGTATTGGGATTGGGTGGATTAGTGGGCGCACAGGTGAGCACGCGCTTGTTGCCCAAACTACCTGATAGTGTAATCAGCCTTCTCTTTCGTACTTTCTTAGGGATATTAGCGCTGTATATCTTTAGCCAAGCAGGTATTGTTAACAGTGCTGATGATTTACTTGAAGAGTTGTATCGCAAAAACTAGTAGTTCACCAAATAAACTTTGCCTAGTTAGCATGCTTTAATTTAGGATAGAGATGCCCTAACCGAATGCGCGCACCTGCACTGGAAAATTTCCAATTGACCCTGGCTTT
>NZ_JACJOR010000056.1:0-4704 GCF_014695615.1 Leptolyngbya sp. FACHB-711 | reverse complement strand
CTAAAACTGGGATGAGTCCGGGCAAATGAGTTGAGTGGTTCCACACGAGCCGACCGCTTGCTTCTGCCATATTAATTTAGCCCTTAGGCAGCCTCTAGGGGAGCCATTGTTAATCCCGCACGGCTCAACTGCTGATGATGCAGCTCTGCCTGCTCTAGCGGACCCGTCCAGACGATCGCTTGACCCTCGAAGTGAATCTGATTGGTCAGATCCCAGGCTCGATCGCCCGTCATGCCGGGAATGTATTTCATCAAACAGTCAGCAACGTGCTGAAACGTATTAAAGTCGTCATTCAGCACAATCACGTTAAAGTTGGGGTAAGGCTTACGAACGGTCTGACTCGTCCGCTCAGGAGTCACCGTTGGCGACGTTGCCATTTGCTGGGGTGCTGCTGAAATTGCCGTAGCCATGACTTAATTTCTCAGAGAAACTTCATAAAAGTACACTTCATTAACACCTTATCTCAATTTTTGGATTCACGATGGGTAAATTGTCCTCAGAACTCGACATTTCACCCCAATCATATTTCTGTCCGATAGATTCAGAAGATCAGATCTGTTAAATCTAAATCTTTCGAAAAAATTAGCTCTTTCGAAAAAATCCTCTTTCTGAATCTTCAATCGCCTGAAGCAGGCTTGAACGATCGCGTAACCTCTCAAACTGCTTCCGGGTTTGTTAATTCTGGCTAGCATATCTACCCCGGTTTTTTGGTTTGGGTTTGAGGCTTGGTCGCTCCTTAAAATCTCCCCCGAAATCTCCCCTGTGTGAGATCAGGCAACCTAGCAACGCCTGCTTCCCGTCTGGGGGAAGTTCAAAGGGAGCCTGTGAAATTTGTTAGAGTTGAGTCGCGATATACTTTAAGCTTTATCAATAATTTTTAGTTTCCTATGCAGCCCACTGACCCCAGCAAATTCACCGAGAAAGCCTGGGAAGCGATCGTCAAGTCTCAGGATGTTGCCCGTCGATTCCGCCATCAGCAGCTTGAAGTTGAACACGTTGCCCTATCGATGCTGGAGCTCGAAGGAGCAGGCGATACGATGTTGGCAAAGGCAAATGTCGATGTAGCGCGGCTTAAGCAGCAGATCGAAGCCTTTACGCAGCGCCAACCCAAAGTTGTTTCAGACGGTCAGCTTTATCTTGGTCAAGGACTTGATCTGCTGCTGGACAAAGCAGAAACAAATCGCAAAGCAATGCAGGACGACTTTGTTTCGGTCGAACACCTGCTGCTGGCACTTGCAGAAGACGATCGCGTTGGGAAACGAGCCTTTCGTGCTCTAAGCATCGAAACTCGGCAGCTTGAAGCCGCAATCAAAACCGTGCGGGGCAATCAAAAAGTCAAAGATCAGAACCCCGAATCAACCTATGCTGCCCTGGAGAAATTTGGGCAGGATTTGACTGAATCTGCCAAAGCGGGCAAGCTCGATCCGGTAATTGGACGGGACGATGAAATTCGGCGCGTGGTGCAGGTTCTCTCTCGCCGGACGAAGAATAATCCGGTGCTAATTGGTGAACCCGGGGTGGGTAAGACGGCGATCGCCGAAGCCCTAGCTCAGCGAATCGTGAACGGAGACGTACCGGAATCGCTGAAAAACCGCCGCCTGATCAGCCTTGATATGGGTTCCCTGATTGCTGGAGCCAAGTACCGGGGCGAGTTTGAGGACCGTTTGCGGGCAGTGCTGCGGGAAGTGACCAGTTCCGAGGGGCAAGTTGTTCTGTTTATCGATGAACTGCATACCGTGGTTGGGGCAGGCTCACCGCAAGGCACGATGGATGCCAGTAATTTGCTGAAGCCGATGCTGGCACGGGGCGAACTCCGCTGCATTGGTGCGACCACGCTGGACGAATACCGCAAGCACATCGAAAAAGATGCGGCTCTGGAACGGCGATTTCAGCAGGTTTATGTCGGGCAGCCCACCGTCGAGGACACAATCTCGATTTTGCGCGGGCTTAAGGAACGCTATGAAGTGCATCACGGGGTGAAGATTGCCGACTCTGCCCTGGTTGCCGCCGCGACCCTGTCCGATCGCTATATTTCCGATCGCTGTTTACCAGACAAGGCGATCGATTTGGTGGATGAAGCGGCTGCCCAGCTCAAAATGGAAATTACCTCAAAGCCTGTTGAGCTGGAGACGATCGATCGGCGATTAATTCAGCTAGAGATGGAAAAGCTGTCGCTAGAGGGTGAAGGGCAAAGTGCTGTGGCGATCGGCGTGTATCGCAGCGCGAAAGATCGGTTGGAGCGAATCAACCAGGAAATTAACGATCTGAAAACGCAGCAAAACCAGCTTAGCTCGCAGTGGGAATCGGAAAAGCAGCTCTTAGCCGCGATCAATGGGCTAAAGGAAGAAGAGGAATCTCTGCGGCGACAAATTGAGAAAGCCGAGCGCAGCTATGACCTCAACACCGCTGCCCAGCTCAAGTACGGCAGACTGGAGGCAGTGCATCGCGAACTCGAAGCCAAAGAAACCCAGTTGATTGACATCCAGGCAGACGGCGAAACTCTGCTCCGTGAACAAGTAACCGAAGCAGACATTGCCGAAATTGTTGCCAAGTGGACGGGGATTCCGATCAATCGCCTCATGGAATCCGAGCGGCAAAAACTCTTGCAGCTTGAGAGCTATCTGCACAAGCGGGTAATTGGACAAAACGAAGCGGTCGAAGCCGTTGCCGCCGCAATCCGTCGTGCCCGTGCAGGCATGAAAGATCCCGGTCGTCCGATCGGCTCTTTCCTGTTTTTGGGACCAACCGGAGTAGGTAAAACCGAGCTTGCCCGCGCCCTTGCTGAAGCCCTGTTTGACAGCGGTGATTCCCTAGTGCGGCTGGATATGTCCGAGTATATGGAGAAAAACTCGGTTGCACGGCTGATCGGTGCGCCCCCAGGCTATGTAGGCTACGAGGAAGGCGGTCAGTTATCGGAAGCAATTCGCCGTCATCCCTATTCGGTGCTGCTGTTGGACGAGGTGGAAAAGGCACACCCAGATGTATTTAACATCCTGCTGCAATTGCTCGACGATGGGCGCATTACTGACTCCCAAGGCAGACTCGCAGACTGTCGCAACACGATTGTTGTCATGACCAGCAATATCGGCAGTGAATACATCCTCGATGTGGCAGGCGATGACTCAAAGTACGAGGAAATGCGGAAACGGGCAGTTGGGGCACTACGATCGCACTTCCGCCCAGAGTTCCTGAACCGTGTAGACGATATCATCCTGTTCCACGCCCTTAGCCTGAAGGAACTGCGAAAAATCGTCGGGATTCAGCTTCAGCGCATGCGTCGTTTGCTGGCAGAGCAAAAAATCGATCTCGAAGTCACCGTTGCCGCCCAAAACTACATTGCTGATGTCGGCTATGACCCCGCGTATGGCGCCCGTCCGCTCAAGCGAGCCATCCAGAAAGAGCTAGAAAACCCGATCGCCACCAAGCTTTTGGAAACCGCTTTTATGGAAGGGGATACGATCGTGGTCGATGTGGTTGACCACAAGCTGAGCTTTATCAAGCAGTCCAGCGAAGTGGTTGAGCCCCTTACCAAAGCTGAGCCTGCTGAGATTGCCGCTCCGCAGATCGTTCCAGCAGAAGGCTAAGCGGTCAGAGTCCCAATTCGCTCCCCTCGCCTCTCTGTTCCAGTGCATCTTCACGAGCGCCTGCCTTCGCTAGAATGGCTCTGTTCTGGTGCTGGATAACGCGCAATGACCGACGAAGTGATCAAACTCGATCAGTTTCTTAAGTTGATTGGCATGGTTGAAACCGGGGGTGAAGCAAAGTTGCTCATCCAGAATGGTGAGGTGCAGGTCAATGATGAGGTAGAAACCCGCCGAGGACGCAAACTCGCTGCAGGCGATCGGGTCACGCTACAAGGCAGAACGTTCCTTGTGAAACTCGCACATCAGGATGGGGCATAAAAGGTTTCTGATTAATGATAGGCTCTAAGAAAAGCTGTGTCCTAAGCATCTTGATATGACGTTTAATTGGTTGAGATTGGGAGGGAGCGTCCTAATGAAACGATTTGTGGGAGTAGTGTTGGCGGTTGGGCTGATGTTGGGGAGCCTGTTGGGCTTTGCAGGTCAAGCAACCGCATTGGGCGAAAATGGCTTGTTCTGGAATGGAATGGCGATGGCTCCTGTTGTTGCCGAAGCATCCTTCCGAAATCGAGCTGATGATAAGCTGGCAACTGAGTTTGGCAAAAAGATCGATTTGAACAACACAAACGTGCGGGCATTTCTGCAATATCGCGGAATGTATCCAACTTTGGCGCGTTTGATTGTGGGCAATGCTCCGTTTGAGCAGGTTGAAGACGTGCTGGATCTGCCGGGGCTAACCGAGCAGCAAAAAGACATCCTGCGTTCTAACATGAACAACTTCACTGTTTCTCCGCCAGAAGATACCTTTGTAGAAGGTGGCGATCGATTTAACAACGGAATTTACCGCTAGGTGCATCCACAGCAGATTGACTAAGCAAATTAGCTGATCAGGCAATCGCTTTCTGAATGAGCAGATCCCGCTGCAAACGCGACTCGATCTGTGAATCCAGAGAGCGATTCCTTTTTTTGGATTCCTTTTTTACAGGTTCTAGCCCGACTGAAGACAGTAATATAGCTTTACGCGATTAGGTTAGAACGCTAGGCTAGGGGAAAACCAGCGTCTAGAAGTGCCTATGCCTTCCCCTTATGGTGACGACCTGCGTCGCAAAGCAATTAATGCCGT
>NZ_JACJOR010000559.1:0-2088 GCF_014695615.1 Leptolyngbya sp. FACHB-711 | reverse complement strand
TCGCTCTACGAGTTTCTGGCGCAGGTCACGGGAATAGGGTTTCATGTCAGGCAGCTTCTAGATGGCACTTCCATTACTCTATCTTGTACCTCGCCAGCCTGGAAAAGGCTGTATGACATTGAACAGGAGGCGATCGTGCAATGGCAAATTTAGATCAGTACCGAGCCTTTATTCAAACCTTGCTAACAGAAAAAGCAAACCGTGGCAGCGACCAAGAAGTGGAAGCGCAGACGCTGTTTGATCAAACACAAGATCACTACCAACTTATCTATATTGGCTGGCATAACAAACGCCATGTTTTTGGACCTGTCCTTCATTTAGATATTAAAGACAACAAAATCTGGATTCAATGGAATGGCACAGAAGATGACATCGCAGCGGAACTGGTTGCCCTGGGCGTTCCCACTCAAGACATTGTTCTCGGTTTTCAACCACCCTTTATGCGTCAATTTACCGATTATGCCGCTGGTTAAATGATTTTCCTTGCCCTTGCCCTTGAAAACTTCAACTCCTATAGAACTCATTTGAGATCTTTGAGGATGCTGGATTAAACTAAAGCAAAAATGGCATACTCCAGCAACCTGAGCGATGCAGAATGGAAAATTATTGAGCCACTCTTGCCGTCCAAGAAGCAGACTAGACCACCATTGTGGACTAAACGTCAAATTCTTGATGGCATCTTCTACCAGCTCAAGAATGGCTGTAACTGGTGTGACCTGCCGAGAGATCTGCCCCCTTACTCCACCGTGTTCTGGTACTACAAGCAGTGGCGGGAAACTGGAGCTCTCGACCAGATTCTCGAGGCACTTCATCAAAAAGTGCGGCAACAGGTTCAAAAAAACCGAAGTGGACAACCCTAATCATCATTGATTCTCAGGCAGTGAAGAACACTTGCAATGCGAGTGCTGCCTCCAAAGGGTTCTGTCATTACAAAGCAACTAATGGAATGGAACGACATCTAGCAGTGGATACCTTAGGGTTTCCCTTCTTTACCCACTGCACCAAAGCAAATGTGACAGATGACCAGGGATTGATTGAGATGCTCTCGAACAATATCGCTTATTTCAAAGCGAAACCTGTCAATATTCCCAAGATTACAATCCTCATAGACCACGGGTATCATCCAGACAAGATCAAGCAAGCGCTTAAAAACGTTTATCCCCAGATTATGACGAAGATTCGCTTTGAGCGTTCTCCCAAACCGTCGAAGGCGCAAAAGGAGGCTCAGGGTAAATCTGGCTTTGTCCGAGTAGCCACTCGATGGATTGTGGAACGGTCGAATGCTTGGGTGGAGCGGTGCAAGAGTTTAGTGAAGAACTTTGAGTGGACTTTAGACCATGCGAGGGCAAAGCTCAATCTTTGCTTTATCCGGCTCATGCTGAAGCGGTTAGCTACACCCTAAAAAGATATCAAATGAATTCTATAAACTTCTGCTCGTCACAACGGGAAATATCAAAAACGCAGACTTAGAAATTCTTTTCACTACAAATCTATCCCTCATCGTTAATTTGCTATCTCAGCACAATTACATTGAATTGAGTAGGGACTCTGTGATTGTCCATCAGTAGGAAACATAAAGTTTTAGCTCCATTAAGTTGGTGCTTTTATCCAATGCTCAATCCCTTTCCTTGTGGGTACTCCTCCATCGGTAAATACCCAAATAGCTTTCCTTTGTTTTGGGCTATAGCTGATGTGGATGGGTCGATCGCCCCCGTAGTAGTACAGCGAGTCAAACGGTAACTGCTGTTCCAGAATCCATTCCACAAGACGATTGCTCTCCAACTTCACAATCCGAAAATCGCAGGCAGCACCGAGGCAATCGCAGTAATACTTGCCATTTCGGTTCTTCTCATGGGCCATGTGCTGGTCACGACTCGGATCAACCCGTCCATTCTTAATCCCTGTCTCTGGGTCTTTCTGAGCCAGGAACCGCTTCAGATCCTTTGAGCAGAATCCGTAGGTTAACTGAAATTGCTCCATGCCAAAGTGAGTAATCGCGGGGTCAAGGATGTGTTGGCACAAAGCTTTTAGTGCTGGGATAGTCTCTTCTAAGTTCTCGGGGTACGGATCAATCTGATCGGCATACTT
>NZ_JACJOR010000558.1:0-4969 GCF_014695615.1 Leptolyngbya sp. FACHB-711 | reverse complement strand
ACACTATCGTTAATGAAAAAGATGGATAGGTCTGATAGATAGGTCTATCGTGCTAGTTTCATTATTTGCATCCCATAGCGATACAAATGAAAAAAATCTACGTTCAGATTCCAGCCTATCGTGACACAGAACTGGGACCAACGTTACTTGATCTTGTCGAAAAGTCAGATGATGCGGACGCTCTTCGCATTGGTGTTTTTTGGCAACGAGCAGAGGGCGACACGCTGCCAGAGGCATTACAGGTAAACCCGAACATTGAAATTATTGAGCAGTCCTATCGGGAGAGTAGGGGGTGCAACTGGGCAAGGGCTGAGCTTCAGAGGCGTTGGCAAGGAGAGCCATATACATTATTTCTCGACTCCCATCACCGTTTTATTCCTGGTTGGGATCGGCACCTAGTTGAAATGCACGAAGGTCTAAAGCAGAGGGGCATTCAAAAACCTCTGATCACAGCATATCTTCCGCCCTATGACCCTAAGAACGATCCCGATAATCGTCTACTAGACCCACTGCAAATCTGGGCACATAGTCGAGAGCAAGGAATGCTGATTTATTTAATAGCTCAGCCAATTCCCATGTGGCGCACTCTCAAAAATCCAATTCCTGCCCGGTTCGCTTCACTTCATTTCGTCTTTGCAGAGGGTATATTCAACCGCGAGATTGTCCTCGATGAACAGGTATATTTTTTCGGTGACGAAGTAGTACTCGCACTCAGGGCATTTACACACGGCTATGATCTATTCCATCCCCATTACGTGCTGGGCTGGCATCTATACGATCGAGCTGCTACACGCACAACACACTGGGAAGATCATTCAGACTACCATGAGCGGAATGAACGATCGTGCAATCGGTTACGCGACATCTTTCTTGGCATCGACGATGAAGCGATCGGCACTGCTCGTAGCCTAAACAAGTATGAGTTTCTAATTGGTGACAAGTTAATCCGGTGCTAAATTATGGCTACCGTTCTAGAGGTATTGGAAGAAGAAGGGATTGCTGTAGTGGATAACTTTATTACTCCACTAGAATGCAATCTAATGCTTGAAGAGCTGGAGTTTACACACTGGCAAGATAGTGTAGTGGTGAAATACATCGGTAATGAAAACTCTCCGGCATATTTAAGTAATATGAGAAAGAGTCAGACATCAGGACAGATCTGGTTTAGTGACGAGATTAATGCTATTCTCACCCTCATTGAGGAGCGATTAGCTTGCCTCTTAAGTACCACACGCAATCATTTTGAAGAGTGGCAGGCTACACGGTACAACAGGAACGACAGGTTTGACTATCACGTCGATGGCGGTAATTGGGAGCGAACCGCTGCCGGAGAGAGAAAACGCAGCATTATCATGTACTTAGATACACCCGTTCACGGTGGCGAAACTCACTTCCGGGCATTCGATAGGACTATTGAAGCTAAAGCTGGACGAGTCCTTATTTGGAACAATCTGCTGCCAACGGGAAAATGCAATTTTGCTATGATTCACGCGGGTCTTCCTGTTGAGGAAGGTACAAAAACAATTCTTGTTTCCTGGGAAAGAGAACGTCGATTACGTCCATAAAACACAACAGAAGGAGAAGCCAAAATGAATACAAATAAACTGTCCGATGACGAGATTATCAGAGACATTATTACCCGTTACGGGGAAGTAATTAACCTGCGCAAGACACCGTACTTGGCTATCGAAATTCTACGTACCTATGGAGGTGGGATTGTTAATGCTCCCGATGGAGGCGTGTCGGTAGCTGGAGTCGGAACACCCCCTGGACCGTCAGGCGGCATTAACTCACAGGGCAATGTTGTGGATAACGTGCAAATCATGAAGGAGATCCTGAAGCTTTCCAAGCAAGTCGCATTGCTAGCAAAGCGCATTGAAAAACTGGGCGGAAATTAAGGGTTTAAGGTTGTGTCGCAAAAACTGGTCAATAGTAAGCTAGACAAGCCCAACTCCGCTGGCTTGCTCTCCAATGTCTACTTCTACTCTGTTCAAGTGGCGGCACTTTTTGCCTGAAATCATCCTGGTGAATGTGCGGTGGTACTGTCGCTACTCTCTCAGCTACAGAGACTTGGAGGAGATGATGCAGGAGCGCGGCATGAGAGTAGACCATTCGACGATCAACCGATGGGTGTTGAGGTACGCCCCAGAACTCGACAAACGCATCCGACCCCCCTTGAAGCCAACGAATGATTCCTGGCGGGTGGATGAAACTTACATCAAAGTCAAGGGAGCGTGGAAGTATCTATATCGAGCCGTGGATTCGGAGGGCTACACCCTGGACTTTATGCTCAGTGCGAAACGGGACGGAAAAGCTGTGGCACGCTTTTTTCGCAAAGTGTTGAGAGCACAACACACTCAAACTCCACGGGTAATTACCATTGATAAAAATGCTGCCTATCCGGTTGCTATCGATGAATTAAAGGAAGATAAAACGTTGGAAGCTGAAACTAAATTGCGGCAGAGCAAGTATCTGAACAACATCATTGAACAAGACCATCTGAACATCAAGCGAATTGTAAAACCGATGATAGGATTTCAATCATTCAACACGGTAAGAAGAACATTGCGAGGGATAGAATCAATGAAAATGATCCGTAAAGGGCAGGTGAAAGAAATTAGTCGAGGGGACAGTGTATCTCAATTCTCATTCATCAATAAGATCTTTGAGGTGAGTGCTTAAAACAATACAAACGAGAACAGTTCATCTGTTATTTAGAAATCTTTGCGACACAACCGCAATTTTTGCGATCGAGAGTAAGAATGACAGAATCTGTATCTTTATTGAAGCAAAAGGAACAATTTATTGAACGAGTGAGTGAATTACAGCGTCTGTTTCAAGCCATCTAATTAAAGATAGAAAAGAGAAAGCTTGCAATGATGAAAAGTACTAAAAAAGCGGTGATTTGAGTACTCAGATCTGACAGTTTCCATAAAAGATTCTCGAAATAGGTATAGCGCTGTGATGGAGGGCACTCGCTATGGGTAGCCCGGAGTATTCTCAACAAGTGCAATTTGTTGAGGATTTTTGCGTTAGTCTGTCTTAAATGTCAACAACACAGTTTTATGCGTTTGCCCTGAGCACTCGGGGCACTGCATAGAAGATGACCTTAATTCATACTACGATTATGCAATGCCAGAATTAAACAAGCGATTATCAGGGCTTCACTACACTGAATTGTTGAGCCACATATCAGCTTATCGATGGAAGGAAAAGTCGAAGCTGACAGCTATAGTTTAAGAGTGGAGTTCTATCAGCTCATCGCTTGGGCGTAACGAATGGACAGTAGACCTTTTGCTAAGCAACTGTGTATGAGCAGAGTTTAACCCCACACTTCCACCCTCTCCAACTTCAAACCTCTAGGAAAAAGCCAGCGATGAATACCCGACTCATCGTCAATCCTACCTCTGGCCCTGTCGAGAATCCTGAGTTGTTAACTGACCTAGCAGAAGCTTTGCAAACTCAAGGCATTCAAGCTGAAATCTGCACCACCACACCTGATGAAGATGGTGAAGGTCTAGCTGCTGATGCTGCTAAAGCAGGCGCTAAACTTGTGATTGTTGCCGGGGGCGATGGCACGATTGAAGCCGTAGCACGTGGATTAGTGCATACTCAAACTATGCTAGGCATTATTCCGTTAGGAACGCGTAATAACATTGCGGCTAGTTTGAATATTTCTAACGATTTAACCCAAGCCATCCAGATCCTGGTAGAGGGTGAGCATGGTCGGTTTGATATGGGCAAGGCGAACAATTATTACTTCATGGAAGTGGTAGGCGTGGGTCTAGAAGCCTCACTATTTCCTTGTGGAGATGAAGTCAAAGAAGGAATCAAGAAAAATTATCTGGTTGCCCTTAAAAGTATCTTCTCAGGGGTCAAAACTTTTTTGCAATTTAGCCCGCACCGTTTGGTCTTACGCTTCGACGGCAGACGGATACGTCGTCTGCGCACCTTACAAGTCAACATCTGCAACAGCCCTCGCTATGGGGTAGAATTTGCCTTAGCGCCTGAGGCAAAAATGAATGATGGCAAGCTAGATGTGATTTACATTGACAATCCCTCTAAATGGGATCATCTGCGCTACTTCTTTACAGCTATGCGGGGTGAGCAACTCCCTCATAAACGGCTTAATACCTATCGAGCCTCTAAGATTGAGGTCAGAAGCTATCCACCTTTAGACGTTCATGCAGACGGAGAGTGCCTGGGCACTACCCCAGTCACTGTTGAGGTGATTCCCAGAGCCCTTTGGATTTGCGTGCCTACACCTGAGCTACTGGCAAAGTTTGCAGACGAAAGCGGAAGTCCTGTTTTGACGCAGTAGTTTTAAAGATCCTGAGAGAGCAGTTTTCCATTAAAGCTGACAGCATTTTCACTGCTCGCCTATCAATCTCAGTTCAAATCCCACCAATCTGAATCAGTCCGTACAGGCACGCTCCCAGCCAGATGCCGCCAGCAATCCATCCACTCAAGACATCTGTCGGCCAATGCACACCCAAATATACCCGACTAAAGCCCACCCCTAAGGTTAAGCCAGTTGCCAAGGGGGCAGTGATGCTTAAAGGAATATTCATACAGTGCGTCAGGTTAGCCGCCAACAAACCATAGAAGGAAATTGCACTCATGGCGTGACCGCTGGGATAACTGTAATCCATCGGACGTTGAGAAGATGCCCATAGATCGGGTCGTTTTCGCTGAAAGAGAGACTTGAAGATGCCGTTAAGCAGCCATGAACCGCTCAGCCCGATCGCCAAAACCAGGGTTGCAACCGCCTCGTTGCGGTAAACCAGAATTCCTCCGATCGCAATGAGTATAGGGATAGTAATTTCGCCCTGAGCCAGCCAGGTTATGGCTGTCATGTATCGGTCTAGAGTCGGATTAGCCCAAGCTTTGAGAGTCAACAAGCATGACTCTTCAAGAGGCAGCAACCAGTCCCATAGCAGAAAGCGGGCGAGGAAAACACCTATTGCTA
>NZ_JACJOR010000557.1:0-9023 GCF_014695615.1 Leptolyngbya sp. FACHB-711 | reverse complement strand
GGGACGCTATCTCAATGATGAGGACGTTACTGCGAAGGCTCCTTTGGGTGCAGAAAATGCCATGAGCGATCGCCCTCCCAAATACGACCTGGGCAAGGGGCGCAAGGTTTATCCAGTCAACACCCCGGAGGGTAAGACTATTTACCTGCCACGGAAAGGGGAAGCGGATGGGTTGGAGCTGGCGAAAGGGTTGTTTATTCCAGATGATGTGGTGGCGAACCATGAAAGCCAACGTCGCCGGACGGCACTGCGGGATGATGCAGCGGATGGGTTACAGCGGCGGGCACAACGAGCCGCCAAATTACCGGCTGGGGTCAATCGTCGGAATGATCGTGAGCCTCCAATTCCAGTACGGCAAGCGGAGGATGGGACACCACTTTGGGATGGGTTCACGCCGCCAGAAGTAAGTGAAGAAAAACAGCACGAAACGCTGAAAACCTTGAAGCCTAAATACGATATTGGCAAGGAGCGGATGCTTTACCCGACAGAAACGGCTCAAGGTAAGGTCGAGTATTTGCCGCTACATCGGGATGCTAGCAGCGAGGAGAAGTTTCTGAAGCGACATGCAGCCTTCGTGCCACCGGAACCGTTGGAGAATTTTTTAACGAATGCAGAGGCTCAAGGTGAGATTACGCGTCAGAGTTTTTTAACGAAACAGGGTGATGTTCGAGCTTATTCTCAGGAGGATATCAATAATGTATTTGAACAAGCACCGACTTTGGTATTGCGATCAGCACAGTTAGTAAGTGATAGTGCCCGGCAAACGCATGAATTGCAGCAGCGGTTCACTGGCACAGAAGTAGTCAGCAACAAAAATAGCGAACTTACTACCAAGTAACTCAAAACGACCTAGTGCACTCAACAACCTTTGAAGACATCAATTATGCACTCAGCACCCCGCCGCAAGTCCAGTAAAGAGAAATATCGTCCCGACAGTATTAAAAGCAGAGATGAAACACCGAGGGTGCGCACATCGCTAGCAGAGAGTGACGAAAGCAAAAGATCTAGCGAGGCTTCGAAGCAACGTACACCCTTACCTGAATTCTCTAGTGCCGATGAAACATCAATTCGACGTACTCTAGATCGGTCACACCCTAGGGAAGATACACTAGAAATTCGCAGCAAGTTTGCACAAGACAAAGAGCTAGAGTCCGAGGAACAATCACAAACCGAGAGGATAAAGACGCTTCGCGATCGGTTTTTTAATGATGCGAGCGCGGTAAACCGTGCAAGGCAAAATCCATTCAAACAGGGAGATATAAGACTCGAAGCTAAGAGTTTTTATCAGACAAAGTCATCACTAGCAGACGTAGTGAAAGAGCTCGATCAGATAGTTAAAGATGGCACACTCGATCGAGTGTCCACTGTGTTCGAGATGCTCAACCGTCTATCGACCAAGAACCCAGAGAAATACGAGAAATACAAGAGGTCGATCAACGAACTTAAAGCGGCGCTCATCGAAGAATCCGACGAACTCAAAGCGGCGCTCATTAAAGAATCCGTAAATCTATTAGGGTCGAAGGTACCAGATAATCTCTCAACCATGGATGACGGCGCAATTGCCGAGATATGGCGTGACAGAGACAGGGCAGCGATGTTGATGCAACGGATGAGTGCGGATGCAGTCCCACCACAACTCGCCTCAGAACTGCAGAATATCACTGACCAACTTCTTGCATCTGAACGTATGATCGTACTACGCAAGGCGAGAGAAGGTACGAGTGAGTCCCAGAGACAAGCCGCACGTGGGGATATTCCGGGTTTACATACTTATTTGGACAACGTTGCACAATATATCCGTAAGGGGCAGTACGACGATGCGTTAAAAAAGCTTGGAGACAGCGGCTTCTGGAAAGCACTTCAGCAGAATCTTAATGTCAGGGTCAATACAAAGCCAAAACGTCACCCCTTTTTGGAACCAAATATGTTAGCGGTAAGCGAGGACGGCAAGTCAGCAGAGGCCAGGGTAGAGAATTTAGGGAACCTAATTGAGATGGACAAGGGGGGAGGTGTAAATTGGGATCCGGAGAATGTCGTAGCCCTGCTTACAGCCCTAGAAGAGTTTGTGCATGCTTACCAGCATTTAACAGGGCTATTTCTCAGCCCTAGAACAGGGCTAGCGGTGAAGGACGGAGCCGTGGAATCGCAACTTGATGCAGAGGATCGATTCGGCATGTCGTGGGATGAGGTTGATGTGTATGCTTGGTTTCAAGACCAGGACTTGGGACGATTGATGGAGAACCGCACCACCCATCATGCCAACGGAAAGTACGTGGACGCATACGAAGAGCGCAAGGCGTTCCAGTCGTGGGTCGAGAGCAGATAATGTCTCATTGTGTCTCGTCAGTCGAAGTGACCGAGTCTAGCTGTAGAGAGGGGACAGTTCAACTAGTCAGACTACATAGTTGCATAATATGGTTACCGGGCTAATCGCTACCTCATCTGTCTCTCGATCGCCCGCCGCCTAACCAGACTGATCTGAACTATTCCGCCAAAACCCTCCTAACCCCCTCAACATTTGGAGCCATCGATCATGTTCTCAGGCAAAGTGAAAAAGCGTCGCGCTGCCAGTACAGGAGATTTGGATAGTGTAGCAGCAGATACTAACCATCGCCCTCAGTCTAGCAATCTACGCCGTCCAAAAACCACAGACGACTTGACTTCCACTACGCTTGACTTGAACTTTGCCCTCAAGCGCAGAGACACCGATCGCGATAATGACACCGATCGCACAGCTACCCCTTCATCAGCAGAACAGTCATCGTCAGATAGCCAATCTCTTCGCGCCAGCCGCCTCCGATCGATCCAGGATGATCAAGTTGCGATCGATGGTGCGGAAATAGAGCAGGCGATCGGCAAAACCAAGCGGCGATCATCTGCTGTACTACGTGACATTCAGAACAGAAATTTAGCCCTGATCAAGCGCGAGCCAGCCAAACCCAGCATTAATACAACCAAGCTCAAAAATCCTAACGTTCGTAGAGAAGCTGAGAAACTTGCTGGTCGCGTCGATAAGTTTCGGGGTGGCATTCTACAACTGGTTGCCCTCGGCGGGGACAGAGCCTTAGCCCGTGTAAACCTGGAAGCCGAACTGCAAAAAATCATTGACTTAGCCGACGCCAATGGCGATGTTCAAATGCTCAAGGATTTCTCAGATGCCACCTCGTTTAAAGGCAAACTCTCCCCCTTTGAACCCACTACTGAGAGTGGTCGCTCCTTAGTTAGAATGTTGCAGCTCTTCAAGGCTGTAGCAGGGGATGGCAGCTACAACACCGTGCGCACCAATATTGGACGACTTAAGACTGACGCGAGTGATCTACGTCAAATGGCGCGAGATACTAATTTACTGCAAGGATCTGAAAATGCTCAGTTTCTTGACCATACCCAGTACGTTGACGTTAGCCGATTGCTCCGCACTGCTGATAGCACAACTGCCAGGCAAATTAAAGAAATCACGCGCGAATGGTATCTTGAGCAAGCCAGCCTAATGAAGGCATACCGTGACCTGAACGGTAAAGACGCCGCTGTACAGAAAAAATTGGCGCTCACAATGCTGCAAGGCTTTGGCAAGGTGGCACCACTGGGCCCCCAAAAAGCTGAAGAACTGGGTGCTCAAGTTTCCCCTGTACTGAACGAGCAAGCTCTCTATTACCGCAGCGGAAAACTTATATTCAATCCTCTGCTCAACACTGTGCAGCAAGCCTATTGCAGTGCTATGGGCTTGGATGAAAATGCTGCACATCTGATCGACAACAGCACGTTTCGTGAGGTGCTGGCTCGTGAGTATGGAATGGAGGGAGTCAACACCAAAATTACCAGTCAGGCAGACTTTAGCAAGGCGCTTCAAGATCTCTTTAGTAACGCACAAAGGGGCGGGCTTCTAACAAACAATGTTGTTCTCGACATTACTGATTTGTTTCACCAAGAAGCGACACAACCCAAAGAAATTAATAAGATGAATGATGATCTGGAAAAAGCCTTTTTTGCTGAAGTAGCAAAGTTTCTGGCTACCCATCCTGACATGGACAAGAAGGTGTTCGCCAGCATCATGGAGCGCCTCCAGATTGGGGCAATGACCCGTTACAAAGGGGTAGATGTACTTCTTACCCCATATTTCTTAATCCGAACTCCTAGAGACAGCGATACTCCACTTCAAAAAGAGCTTTTACAAGCGGTTAGAGATAATGTTGGACTGCGCTCTTTGTCAGGAGAGTTTTTCGACTCTATCCAGCACAGCATGAGCCACTCAGGATACCTGCTTGATCCAATTCAGGCCAGGAAGGCGTGGTTGGAAGTAGAAGATCCCTCCACAGTTCTGAAAAAGCGGGGCCTTCAGTTAACGGAACTGGCAACTTCTGACAAACCCACCCCGAAAGTCTTTTCCAGCTTCAAAGACTTCACAAAGCATAAAACCTTCCAGCAGTTTGAGACACTGGCTAACACTGTTAATGCCCCACCGTATCTCAAAACTCTACCCACAGCTACTGTGAATTTGTTGCGAGGACTAGCAGCGTACAACCTTGACAAGGGGGGGATTGACAAAGCCATGCAGGATCAGGAACTCGACGAAGTTCTGCAAACGTCCTACTATCGTATGCTAAATGCAATGGCTAGTGCTGTGGATAGTCAAGCATTTTTGAAAACCTCAGCAAATCGCCCCACTTCCACTCAAATCAGTGAAGCCTATATCAATTTTCTGAACCAGGTGGAGGTGATTCAGCAACAGATTGCGACCCTTCTCTCCCTAGTGGAACCTTATAGCACCGATGCCTTTGGTGATAGTATCCGGGCTAGGCTGACGAATCCGTCTGACCCTATCATTCCGACCAACTTAGACAAGCCCGGTGTGCAGCTCAAACCCTCAGCCATGCATTGTTTGGCAAGTATTCTTTCCAGCGTTGAAGCCCTGAAAAAGAGCAACGAACTCAATGTTTGTGTGGTTAAAGACCATTACTATGAATCTGCTGGTGCCGTAACCGCCTCCGGCACGTATAGTGTGTCAAAGTTTGATGGGGATACCGTGCGGGGTTCTGATGGCATCAGCACAGTGCCCCTTGATCCGTCTACTATTCAAGGCAAGAAACCACTAGACCTTTATGTCTGCGACTTCCATCACAATATTTCGCTGGGTCGGAATCATTATCAGATTGAAAACCTTCAGCACCATGTAGACGAACTCTACCGCAACAACTTGGTAGCAGATAAATTCACCGTGGCGATCGACTGCACTATCGACTTTGTAAACTCCAAAGACGTACAGGCTTTCCTCGAACACAATAAGGATCGCATTGCGTCTGGCAAGCTCAATGTTGTTCTGTTCCGCAGTGCCCAAAAGTTCGATATGTTGGGGATGGATAATTATTACGGCGGCTTCACTGTCAACATTAATAGTCACAAAGCCTTTGCCGATTTCAATCAGCGGATGGAAACCCCAGAAGACCAACTCAAAGGTACGAGTCTCCAAGGGCTTTCTCACATCGGTGTCCATGCTTCTCAGGATACGGATGAGTATCGCAAAGCCATTATGGACAATACAAAACGCTTCTATAATGCCCTGACTCCCGGTATGGTCTGGAGTCCAGGAACAACGTCTGTGATGCAGGTAGCCAAGACAGATGATCCCAATGCGGTGTTTCTTGACATTAAGTTTCCAGGTAATACTGATGCCGAGGATGCTTTTGTCGATAAGCTCAAAGAATTTGCCACTCAGGAGAAGTTACCCCTCACCGGGCGGGCTAGCTTTGGTTTTGCCACGTCTAACTTGAATCAGATTAGAGGTGAGAAAATCCGCCTTACCCCTGGGCTTGAAGGATCAGAGATACAGGATCGTTATATTGCCTTTTTTAATGCTGTTTATCAGCGTGCTAACGATGCCGCTGCAAGGGGTACTCAACAAGGATTGCAAGGGGACGCACTCAAACAGTTTATTGCTGGGGAAATTAAAAATATGCCTCTCAAATCTATATAACCCTAACTGAGATAAGTAAGGCAGGTATTAACGCACTATTTCAGATTCTGGACATTTTTCATATACTCCCTTGCCTCATCTAATGTCTTGAAATTATCTGGATACCTATCCATCAAAACTTGAGGAAGTCGATCGCAATCTCGATTGGATAAATCTTTCATTCCATCAGGTAGATTCGCAGCGCAGAGAAGAGGTGGATTTAATCCTGTTAGTTGATCTCGGCTTAGTTCTTTGCTCTTGCTCAAATTTAAAGCGAGCAGAATAGCCTCCTGAAAATTAACACCACTCAGGTTAGCACCACTTAGATCAGTACCACTCAAGTCAACACCACTCAGGTCGGCACTGCTCAGGTCAGCATCATTGAGAATGGCATGGCTGAGGATGGCATCGCAGAAGATAGCACCATTGAGATCGGTACCACTGAGGTCGGTATAACAGAGGTCAGCACAACACAGATCGGCACGACTGAGGATGGCATGGCTGAGCGTAGCACCACAGAGGATGGCATCACAGAGGATAGCGCTGCTGAGCCTAGCATTACAGAGGATGGCATCGCTAAGGTTGGTACGGCTGAGGTCAGCATCGATCAGAATGGCACCACTGAGGTTAGCACCAATCAATCTAGCACCGCAAAGGATAGCATCGCTGAGATCGGTATGACTAAGGTTAGCATCGGTAAGGTCAGCATCTGTTAAATTGATTTCGCTTAAAACAGCCTCTTTTTCTAAAGTCAGACTCGATAAAGATTCCCCCCGTGCTCGCAAATCTTCTAGAGCTGCAATCCTGGCACCACTCACCTTTTGCCCATAGGCTGCATAAACAACCTGCCATGCCTGATATTTTGCTTGCCGTGAACGTTTCGGTGATTCAAGCAAGAAAAGCAAAACAGCAAAGACGATCGCGAAAGTTGCTACCTTGCCAATTCCCCAAAGACCCGTACCCCAAGCCACACTGAGCCGTTGTTCCGGGATCAGCTCATCGAAATACCAGCGAACCCAATCCCCCAGAGAATCGCCATAAGGTGCATTAGGCAGAATGTCTCCGTCTCGCTTACGGATGCTCATCAGCTTTTTGTAATCGTCTGTCGTTTTCCCAAATCTTTTTGCTTCTCGTTGAATAAAGTCCTCACGAATGAATGGGTCTGTCGTCTCTCTCGCTATTTTTAGGCTTTCGTCTAGTTCTTTTAGCTCAGGACTGAGAGGGCTTCCAGGCTTACTTTTTGGTGGATAGAAAAGAGTCAGAAGTAGCCAAGTTAAAAGTAAAAGTGCTAGGAAGCTCGTTACTACTTTTAATCCCTTAATTCTAAGAAAGCCTGAACTCAGCCTTGTCTCAAGCATGCTTGAAACGATCTTGAACATGGAGCTCGGGAACTGGCTTCGGGACATTTGGGATTGCTAATACATGGTTAATAGGACTAGTTCTAATCTAATCCCTATTTATTAAATATCAAGCACCTTTATTAGTTGTGTTGCAAAAACTTCTTGAATGATAGATAAACTCCGTTTTTCGTTCATCAACGCACCATGAATTGTTTGTTTCAAATGAAGATGAATCTGTTTGTTTAGTTCTGGTGTGTACCCTGCTTGACTGACAAAACGGGAGGAAGCTGAAAGGAAAGCTAGAAGGGAAGCAGAGCATGATTTAGGCTGAGAAGTAACCACACCAATCAGCAAATCAATGTCTCCTACTTCCCGTCTTTATGATGCGCTGTCTCGATATTTGAGCCAATGTGACATTCAATGGCAAGATGCCCATCACCGACAAACGTTGTGTTGGATGATCATCGGCATAATTCAAAGCCAGAACGTGCATCTCAATGGGTTTGGGGTGTACGTGACAAGCCGTGCCCAAATTGCTCAATCCTATCAACGACGGTTTCGACGTTGGTTGTCCAATCGCCGCATTGATGTCGCTTCAGCCCATCATGCCTTGGTCAGGCAAGCCCTGTTGGGATGGGAGCGCGAACGCCTCTATCTGAGTCTGGATACAACCGTGGTGTGGAATTGTTTCTGTATTATCTAGGTGGGTGTCGTGTATCGGGGCAGAACCGTCCCAGTGGCTTGACGAGTGGTAGCGCACTCCAGCAGAACCGTCCGGTTGTGGACGATTCAAAGGGTATTGCGGCAAGCCCAAAGAATCTTGCCCGAGGGTGTGGCAATTGTTTTGTTGGCAGACCGGGGCTTTGCGGATGGCAAACTGATGAAGTACCTCCAGGAAAATCTGGGTTGGCATTTTCGGATTCGGATTAAACGTTCGTTTCAGTTTCAGCACCAGGGGCAATGGTGCAAAGTATCATCGGTGCACTTGTAGCCTGGACAGGCTTACTTCACGAGTGCGATATCAGTAGGCAAGACCAAGCCCTACCCCAACGTTTACCTGGCGTTTGCCCATGATAAGCAAGGCGGTGAGGATTGGACGATTGTGAGCGATGAGCCGATGAACTTGCAAACGTTTGCTCAATACCGCCTCAGGTTTCAGGTGAAGGAATCATTTTTGGATCTAAAGTCGAACGGATTCAATCTCGAAGCCTCCAGGCTGCGGGACAAATTTGCCCTGTCCCAGTTGTGCGGGGTGATCGCTTTGACAATGCTGTTTCTGGTACTGCAAGGGATGAATGTGTTACTGTCAGGCAAGCATCGCCGAGTAGATGCTCACTGGAATCGGGGCATGAGTTATCTCAAGCTCGGTTGGAATTGGATTCGCCTTGCCATCACCCAGCAATGGAAGATACAGGTTTATCCATTCCTCTCCAGTCTGCCTGACCCTCAACCTGCCATTGCTTCCAAGCGACAACAGAATGATGCTTTCGAGCGTGAATTTATCGTTCTCAGCCGTTTTCCAGCTTCTTAGTTCTGTCAGTCAAGCAGGGTGTGTACCTCAACACCACTCGTTAATCGTTGAGTGATCGACTTCCACTCCTCGCTCTTGCATCATTTTCTATAAGTTCCAGAACCTAGGCAGTAACGATAATACCACTGCATATTCAGCAAGATGATTTCTAATAGAAGATGCCGCTATTTAAAGAGATATAGAGTCAGTATGAAAACTCAGGAAC
>NZ_JACJOR010000556.1:0-13339 GCF_014695615.1 Leptolyngbya sp. FACHB-711 | reverse complement strand
ACTCGAATGCCATCTTTGAATTTCACGCCCTCAATCACCTCCCCTAATCGTCTGAATCCGCGAATGCGTAACCATCGTTTCTGAGCACTCTGCACCAGTTTGAATACCAGCGATAGAATGCTGTCTTGGGAAACACAACCTCTGGTTTTATCAGTTCTCAAGCGCACGGTGGCAAAGGTCGATTCAATCGGATTGGTGGTGCGAAGATGCACCCAATGCTCCGCCGGAAAATCGTAGAACGCCAACAGTGCTTCCCGGTCTTTGACTAAACACTCCACTGCTTTGGGGTACTTGGCTTCATAGGTCTTGGTAAAGCGGTCAAATGCTTTGTTTGCCTCGTCCTTGGTCGCTGCCAAGTAGATTTCGTGCAGGGCAGATTTCGCCTGTGATTGCTGGCTCTTGGGCAGTTTGTTGAGCACATTAGCGGTCTTGTGCACCCAACAGCGTTGGGCTTTGGTCGTGGGAAACACCTGTGCCAATGCCTTCCAAAACCCCAGTGCTCCATCCCCAACTGCAAGTTCTGGCGCGATTTTGAGTCCCTGGTCCTGCAAGCGCAACAACAACGGCTTCCAACTTAACTCGGACTCCCGTAAGCCTGCCTCTAGCCCCAGCAGTTCTTTCATCCCTGTATCGGTCACGCCAATGATGACCAGGATGCAGTGACGCTCAGATTCATTGCGGATGTTGAAGTAGATGCCGTCTGCCCACACATACACATACCGTTTCCCCGCCAGAGATCGTTTCTGCCATTGTTGATGCTCCTCAATCCATTTGGTTTTCAAACGGCTGATTGTGCTGGGAGACAGTCCTTCCGCTTGAGCACCCAAAAGCGATGCCAATGCCTCTGAAAAATCTCCGGTAGACACCCCTTTCAAGTACAGCCAGGGCAACACTTCCTCCACGCTAGCAGCCCGTTTCAGGTACGGTGGCAACAAGGACGAATTGAACTTGATGCCCCTTTGGGTACGATCTCGCACTTTGGGCACCTGAATTGCAACTTCACCCACCCCAGTCATGATTGTGCGTTCCGGCAAATAGCCATTGCGAACGACAGCCTTGCGTCCCTGTCCGTCCTTGAGGTTCTGGTACTGCGCTAAAAACTCACTCAACTCCGCCTCCACTGCCTCAGCAATGATCTGGCGAGCACCGTTACGAACCAGTTCCGTTAACGCATCTCGAAACGATGCCGATGATTCTCCAGCTTGAAATGCAATAAGATTATCCTTACTCATGGTGTATCCTCGTCTGGTCTTTTATTCCTTATCCAGCAGGATACGCCCTTTCTTCTCCTTTGCTCATACACCAGAAAGCAGCATAAATCCCCGTTTAGGAGACTGCATCGACAACACCCTCCGGGCTAGGGCAGTTTGACAAACCTGCCCTTGAGGAGTTGACCATGAGTGAATCCAAGCATGAGTTACCCGTGATCAATGCGGATGCAGCAGGAATCGACCTCGGTGCAGATTATCACTGGGTCAGTGTTCCTGAAGACCGTGATTCTCAATGTGTTCGTCGCTTTAGGTGCTTTACAGCTGACCTCTACGCGATGGCCAAGTGGCTACATGAGTGCCGGATCAAAACGGTCGCAATGGAAGCAACAGGGGTCTATTGGATTGCTGTATTCCAAATCCTGGAAACGCAGGGGTTTGAAGTCAAGTTGGTCAATGCTCGTCAGGTTAAAACCGTGCCAGGACGTAAGAGCGATGTTTTGGATTGTCAATGGTTGCGACAGTTACACAGTTATGGCTTACTGGCAGGCTCCTTCCGCCCGGATGACCAGACTTGTGTCTTGCGCAGCTACATCCGGCAACGCGATACTCTGATCAAAAGTGCTAGTAGCCACATCCAACGGATGCAGAAGGCGTTGACGCAAATGAATGTGCAACTGCACCGTGTCATCAGTGATATCAGTGGCGCTACAGGGCTTGCTATTATTCGAGCCATCGTGGCTGGAGAGCGAGACCTGGATCAACTGGCAGCACTCAAGGATGTTCGCATTCGAGCGACGATTAAAGAGATTGCAGCAGCACTCGAGGGGGATTACCGGAGTGAACTGGTGTTCGTCTTGCAACAAGAGTTGTGTGGGAACTCAGGCGAAAGTCAAGCAGTTTCAAGCGGGGACAGATTTGGTTGCTGACGGCATTGTGGGCGCAAAAACCTGGTCGGCATTGTTGGGAGTCCCAGTAGAGATTGTCCCTCGCCCTACTCCCAACCCCGTCGGTCCTTCCATCGAGAGAACCGTCAATTCGGTTCCAGCTAATCTTCAAGTGTTTGCCCGCAACTCGATCCCGCTGATCTTAAACCAGGCACGAGTTGATGGTGTGACAGACCGAGGACAAATTGCTTATATTCTCGCCACGATCGAGCACGAATCCAGCCTAGGGAAGTATATGACTGAACTTTCTGACGGTTCTCAATACGAGGGGCGCAAAGATTTAGGCAATATCCGACCAGGAGATGGACCTCGATTTAAAGGTAGAGGATTCGTGCAAATCACCGGTAGAAACAACTACACCTACTGGTCACGTCGGCTCAGAGTCGATCTAGTGAGCAATCCTGGGAAAGCTGCCGAACCAGAAGTCGCGGCAATTATCTTAGTCCAAGGCATGCGAGACGGTGCTTTTACTGGTCGCAAGTTGAGGGACTATATCAACGGGAGCCATCGCGATTTTGCCAATGCCCGGAGAATCGTCAATGGGCTTGACAGAGCAGCAGCAATCGCCAAGATAGCACAGCGGTTTCTTGCAGTTCTGCCGTAATTGCTCAAACGGGAGCGATCGACAAGACGATCGCTCCGACCTCTGTCCCCCTATAGGACCTCCTATAAGAGAAGTTGGGGCATAAAGAGCCTTTAGAGCTACGTCCGTCACACAGGACCTAAAACACATCAGTCGAAACTGATTGAATTTCGAGTCCATTTGAGTTTAAAGAACAGGACAAAAGTGAGGTAATCATAATGTCAATGGGGTTGATTTTAAAGGTCATATTTTTAGCTGGAGCAATTGGAGGGCTTGTTAATGCCATAATCACCGACAATGGTTTTTTCTGCCCCCGAGTTGAGCAAGTTAAGAATATCCGCGTTGTCCGTCCTGGATTCATCGGGAATGTTTTTATTGGTGCGGTTGCAGCTATTGTCTCTTGGGGACTGTATAGTCCATTTGCCCAAGTGAATCTGCTCGAACGCCACGAATTGAGCCTAACCCCCTCAACGATTGCTGCTGCTATGCTGATAGGTGTCGCAGGTGCCAAGTGGTTAACGAGTGAAGTAGATAAGGGTCTGCTGAAGGTAGCTGCGAGTGAAGCGGCAAAATCTAAACCGTGTGCTCAAACCGCTCAAGAGATTCTTGGTGCAAGCCCGGCGCAAGTTCTAAATATCACTCGAAATTTAGACCCTAGTTGAGAGCAGGACGGTATTTCCCCCGGTTCCGCTGGTTGTATCGCAATGCCTCTCTGCCGGGCAGCTTGCACCAGCCGCTCGACCCTCATCAGACGTGCGATCGCAGAGGCATCGCACGTCTTGATTTTTTGGTTTGTGAGGAGGGGAAGAGGTTATGGAAAAACTTTTCCGAAAAAGACCATTGGGCGAAATTTTGTATTATGCCCGAAACTGGTTCTGTTTCATTCATCTTACTGGGTACACTGCCGAAAAGAGTCATTTTCGGCATTGATACAATCATTAACATTGTCCATCACCCGTCGCAGCCTTTGCATCACAGCCGATCAACTTTCAGTGGTCGGCATGCATAGGCGTTGCTAGACAACTTTCGCCTTCACAGCCGCTATAATTCTAAACTGGGTACGCAAAGGTTTGTAGACTGGACGAGGTAGAAAAATCAAATAGTGTTCACTAGGTTTCTGTAATTTCCCCGCCTCCTTTGCCAAAAAGAAGTATTTTCCCAGCGTCTTTCCTGAGCATAGTATGAATTTCTTTCACTTATATACGTAGTAAAACTGGATAGAAGGGAGGCATTATAATCCTTAAATGAGGCTGAATAGCTAAATTCAGATGATGCGATCGCCTGAGCAGCTTTTATCCCATTACTAATCGCTTTGAGAATTCCCTGAGCTGACAAAGGGTCATAGGCAGCGGCAGCGTCTCCGACTGCTAACCACTGTTGTCCTGAAAAAGAGGATTGACGAGAGGTACATGCATTATAAATGCGCAATCGATCACTCGGATGCCAAATGTTGGCTCGCGCCCTTGTATGAGTAGTTGTGAGTAAACTATTATTCCAATAGACTTCGAGATCGGTTGATTTAGCAGGTAAAAAATCCTTGTCAGTCATCATAACTACGATCGCCCTACCTTTAGGAAGTTGTGCTGAATACCACCAGCCTCCTTCAGATGCTTCAATGAGCATTCGTAAATCTTCCGTAGCTTCGCTTGGATCGTTTTGAAAGAATTGGAAAACTCCAACTAAATTGTCTAAGTAGATCCTCTCTGTCGCTAATATTCCTTTTTTGAACTGATTTCTCCCCAAGGCATTAATGAGAAAATCAGCTTTTAAGTTTTTTAGTTCTCCATCTTTACGAACAAGAATATTCCACAATCGTTCCTCATAATAAACATCAACTACCAAGGTATCAAAAAAAACGTTAGCCCCTGCTTCAGTAACTGCCAATGCCAAAGAGCGATCAAAGCTACTTCGGTCTATATGCCATCCGGAACCATAAGGGTTGAAAATGAACTCGTTTTCATAGGGTTGGCTGCTTCCCCAGCAAGAAACTATTCCAGGAGAAGAGAGATGTCCTGCTTGAATAAAACGCTCCCAGTGTCCCAATTCCGTCAAGAGGGGGCGAATCCAAGGAGATAACATCTCACCTACACGATTGTCTTGGTAGTGAGAGCGTTCGCACAAGGCAACAGAAGCCCCAGTCTTGGCTAGGGCGATTGCTGCTGAAGTACCACCCGGACCACCACCAAGAATGACAACATCATAGTGTTTCTGTTCTAGCATGACGGAACAGCATCCTAATGTGGAAAAGTTGGATCGCGTTCATCTTCAATAAAAACAGTTTCACCAGCGGTATTTGGACGAGGAACGATAAAACCTAGTCGCCCAAAATTTTCTACTAACTGAGGATGTCTGAATGAACCTCCATCAAGACGAGTCGGCATCCAGTTTTCATCTGGTTCGGGACTATCTACATTCAACATTACAGTGTTGGGACGTTGAGCAGGCCACCAACCTTCTGAGCACTTGAGAAAATCTGCTTGCCACGGAACTGCCATACGAGCTGTAATTGAGCCAGCTTCTAACAACATTGATGCTCCACTGTCTGTAAATGGAGATCGAGTGAAGCGAAATGGTTCACTATAGAGTGTAGAGTTAGTCATCAAAATTCCAGCTTCAATACCAGGGAAAAATCCACCACCTACTCCCTGCTCTAGAGAAGCCCGATCTAAGTTGCTAGGAGTTAAGCTCAGGGGAGAAAGAGGGTTGCTAAAATCGTCTACAAAGTTCAAGTTGAGCCATTTGTCCAGAATATCTCTTTGTACTTTAGTAAATTTAAAGTCACTAAGAAGCGAAAGATCTTCAACGTCAACCAACCGATCAAAGACACCACGACGTAAAGAGCTGGCAGTTGGATCGGTTTTACTGGCTAAGATAGCTGGATCTTGAACGAGAGAAAGGAAGGAATCCCACTTGTCTACCCAACGTAAATTAGCACCTCGCTGAATAATCGGTAATATATCGTTGCGAAAGGAAGGCGTGGAAGGAGGCACGATCCATCCTCGATCGACTGCTGCCTGAAAAGCAATGTCGTAAAGGTTTGTTAGTCCATAAATTTGGGGAGCAAAGTCAGGTGGTGCAACGATAACCCAAGCTCCTTCAACTGTGAACGAATCTCCACTGGGAAAGGTGACGAGAGCATTAACCGGTCCGTCAGCAACATCATCATGCCAGGACTCATTATCAGCGAAATCCGTGATTGGACTTCCAGAAGGCTCAGATGCAGATAACCCTCTGCCTCCAAGTACCATCAGATGTCCCTGAGCATCAGTCCGTAATTCTCCTAAATAAACCTCTTTCCCTTTGAATAATCCAGGTGATGAAGCTGTGACTATTTTATTTGAACCAGAAATCGGATCGAATATAGGCTTGACTTCCAAGTCGGTTGTAGCAATTCCAGGGTTACGAGGTCCAGGAACATTAAATCCTTCAACAGCCGCTTTGCGATTTGCTAATGTGACTCGCCATTCAATTTGAGCATCAGCTACAGTTATCTCGCGCAGTGGGGTGAGTGTTCCCCTAGCGTCTTCTTCATACTCAAAGACCCTGAATCGAGCAGCTTGTCGTTTAATACAACCAGAAGCATCTTTATATTTTTGAAGAGGTTGTTCAATTCCACTGACAATTTCAACTGGATTAACACCAGGAATTTCAGGGCTGATAAAAAACTCATCAGGACTATTGCCAACTCGTGCAATACCAATGCCAGGGTGAACTTTATAAACTTTTGCCATGGGACTAACTTCTCCAAGAATATTAAACTATTGGTGAATCTGTTGAATCAGCGGTTTGTGCTGCTATGACTAAACGCTTATCATCATCATCAGCGAGCACTACTGTATCAATTAATCCTGTCAAACCTGGCTCAACACTAGGTAAACTAGTTAATTCACTGCGTAGTTCCTGAGATCGATCGAGCAATTGAGCGAGTAGTTTCCATTGTTCGTCATTACTGGTAGGAAAGACTTCGTGAGGAATAGTAAAAGCTAATGCAGCCTTGGTTGGACTTACCGTATCTGTAGATGAAATACGCGGTAAATCTTGGATAGCCCGCGATAATATTCTAATTCCACTAGTCATTTCACCTAAAGACCATTTAATAAGATCTGCACGAAGTTCATTATTCGATCCAGTTTTGCTATAGGAAAAAGCCTGAAGGAAATGTAACAGCATTTTTTTATAGCGAACATCAGCAAGCTCAACAAGAATTTTTGCAATTGGATGGCTGATGCGGTTTCGTTCTTGCTCTGGATCTAAATCGGGAGTTGCACTAACAAATGGATTGGTTGGCACATCTCGAATTGTGAGTGCTACAGAATCATACTGTCGATAGAGAGCTCGAAATCTCTCAAAATGAGAATCAATGGGGCCTTCAAATCCCTCCCCTTGAGCAGAAATGCGAAAAATTGCATTGAGGGCATTAGCCCGATTATCAACCAAATCAATTTGCAAACCAGGTACACTGAGTATGTCAAATAGATTGTGTCAGGTGTCGAAAGCTATAGGAAAAGACGATCGCCAAACTCAATGGCAAAGCGGTTGAGAGCAGGCTTCCAATCTCGAATGGGCATCGTCCATTTCTTTGCAATATTGAGGATCGCTAGGTAAATCACCTTCATGGCTGACTCATCGGTTGGGAAAGCACGGTGATTTTTCAGCACTTTTCTGAGCGTCATATTCATCGACTCAATCGCATTGGTGGTATAAATCGCTTTACGGATCTCTGGTGGAAAGGCAAAGAACGGAATGATCCGAATCCAATGGCTCATCCAGGACTTGCTGATGGTGGGGTACTGCTTATCCCAGGTCTCGGCAAACTCGACTAGGCGTTGTTCTGCCTCGGTTTCAGTGCTGCTAGTGTAAATTAGGCGAAGGTCAGCGGCAACGGCTTTGCGATCTTTGTAGGAGACGTAGGATAGGGAATTTCTGACCAAGTGAACAATGCACAACTGCACCGTCGTTTTGGGAAAGACGGCTTCAATGGCATCAGGAAAGCCAGTCAGACCATCGACGCAAGCAATTAAGATGTCCTTGAGTCCTCGGTTTTGTAACTCGGTGAGGACAGCCAGCCAGAACTTAGCAGACTCATTTGGGGTCATCCATAGCCCCAACAGTTCCTTCGTTCCCGCTAGATTCACACCCAACGCTAGGTGGATTGCTTTGTTGATCACCCGTCCATCCTGCCTGACCTTCACGACTAGAGCATCAAAATAGACAATCGGGTACACCGAGTCGAGGGTACGATTCTGCCACAGTTTGCGCTCCTCCTCCACGGCATCAGTGACATTGGAAATCAAGCCAGCCGACACCTCCACTCCGTACAGGTCTTGCAGCTGGGCTTGGATGTCCCGCACCGTCATGCCCCTGGCATAGAGTGACAGAATCTTGTCATCAAACCCATCAAACCGGGTCTGCCCTTTCTTGATGATCTGCGGCTCAAATTCACTCGTTCGGTCGCGTGGAACAGCAATCTCCGCTTCGCCAAACTCGCCCTTGATGGTCTTCTTGCTGTGTCCGTTACGGCGATTCTTTGGGGGCATCGGAGCAGCTTCGGCGCGTTGCTCCTCCAAGTGGGTCTTCATTTCGCCTTCTAAGCAGCGTTCGACCAAGGCTTTGGTCAGTTGCTTGAGGATGCCACCTTCGCCGAGCAGGTCTTCAGGGTTCTGGTAGCCTTTGAGCAGTTCGTCCAGGAGTTCAGGGGGAAATGTCATAAAACTCATGTCTCAGGTTCAGTAGTTCATTAGATCTCATTTCTGACCGTTGACACAATCCAATTTACAGTCTCGGTACACTAGCTAGCCATTCAGAATCATCTGTTTGAAATTCGATACGTGCAGATGCTGAATCTAACGAAGCAATGTGCTTCCCTCGTTGAGCGGTAGGAATAATATCCTTGGGTATTTGCCAAGGACCTTCAGAATCGTCACTACTTTGAAATAACCAATATAGCTTCAAATATAAAGCACCAACACGATTAATTTGCATCCCAATATCGAGTTGATGTTCATTTCTAATTCGCTCAATCTCAGCTTTTTCAGCGTCTGGTAAATCCTCAATCAAAGGCATTTCCGCAAGAACATACTTAGCTAAAACTACTTTGCTAAATGGTTCGAGTTTAAAGAGAAATGGATCGAGAGAAGATTGAGGACTTTCATCATGACGTTCAAAATAAACATTACCGCCAATTGACAAAAGTAAATTCTGAACTGTAATTAAATGCCCCATTTCTTGAACAGCAATATTAGTCAATGTCCTCCGAAACAAGGCAGTACTAGGATTAGAATCGATTGAGTAAGCGGAGTATAGATATTCAACTAATAGAGCATGTTCGATCTCAGCCGCTACTTCTAACAACCAAATTGCTTCTTCCTCTGGAGATGAAGCCTCTTTAAAGGCTGGCAAGCCAGTTTCTTGGATTACTCGAAAAAGATTTTGAGAATGAACTCTTAGTTCTTCAGGAAGACTTTCTAAAGCCTGCTGTAAATCGGGTGAATACTCTGGCTTAACCCATTCAAGCTTGGAATCAATACGTTTAATCATAATAGCCATCCTTACAATTCTTTAATAATTTTTGAACTTCAAAGACACCAATTATTATTTGGGAGGGTTGAGTCACCGATTTCAGGTAAGTTTTCCTCAATAAATGTAATCGAGGCATCGCATACTTCTCGTCTCCCACTATTCGAGCTATGCACAATGGTTTCTATACTTATTAGCACAAAGCCAGGAGTCGGATTATAAACTGCTGAAGCGCTCTCACTACGAGCACTTGAATCACTCCAATTTGCAATAACTCGAAGATGTGGGATTGCAGTTACTTTTTCCCGTGACAGTAGCATCAATTTTCTCCTTTGACAGCTGTATGGAAAGTAGATTGCACCCACAGGTGATCTTGAAGAATCGCCTCAACCAAAATTTAGTGGACTAATGAGTCGCTGCATCGGATGTAGGCAGCAATTTCAACTCAGCCGATTAGCTTGGTCTGTTTCGGTACAGCGACTCGTTAGACTACTGAAAGCTTCAACAGAAGCTGAGTAGTGTACACGGTTTTTGGTAATGGCTATCTCAATTACCTACTCTGATGATTTCTAAAGCTAGAGTAGGTGAGTCATTGTAAGCCTCTTTCTTCGAGCTACATGATGCATATACTTTAATACCCTTCAAATCCTCAGGGATTGAGTTCAGCACGAATGTAGCAACTATAGGTTTAAGACCTTGAGTCACAATTACATCCGGCGATGGTGATTCTCCCACAAAATCAAACTCGTAATATCCATCGACCGGCGGAGTAATGTATATGTATTCAATAAGCTCTCCTTTCTCGCTCCACCCACCAGTTGGAACTGTGCCGGACGCTGTTATTAACAACTTCGGAGGAAAACTTTCAAGAGTAGCAAGTTTTACATCGGTCACTTCATGAATCTTTTTAAGCATTGTACTCGCCTAATTTATGAAAAAGAGTAATGCAGAGTAAACGTTCGACTACACCCTCATAGATAACCTTGCTGCCTCCTAAGAAATTAGATCTCCAATAGATATAAATACTCGTCTAGTAAATCTAATTTCTCTCACCCTGAAGGTGCATCAGCGCTTAGGTTGCTAACTACTGATTGAAATGTACTTCCTTACCTTTATCAACTAACATGCGTTAGGAATTTGAACAAGTAACTCAGCAACTAAATTTTTCACGCTTACTCTAATTTCCTTATATTTACTGGTCAGTTATGAAAGATCAGGAAAAGACTAGATATACCCACCGATGATTGTGAAGTACAGCCTCAACCAAGATTTAACCTCCTAAGAAATTAGATTTTCAATAAGTATAAATACTTGTCTAGTAAATCTAATTTCTTCCACCTTGAAAGTGCAAGAGCGTATGGGATGCTAACGTTTCCACTCACCGGATACAGATAACTTTCACAACCAGCAATAAATCACGCTGTTGCGGTGCAGTGGGCTTGTTAGGCCGCTTAGAGTAGTGCACTGCTCTCAATGAATCCTGTGAGTGCTATCTGCTCTACTCTCTCACTTACAAAGCCTCAGTTCAGAAAGAACCTACCATCCACTACCTTTACCTAGCTCACTAATTTTTGTGGCAGCCATCTGGAAAGATGTCAGGAGATCAGACGTCTTAATAGCTGGTTCAATCTCAACAAAATCTATTCCGTCCTGTGAAGCAAGACTCAAGCACCAAGCATTTGCAGAGATGTCATCTGGAAACTCGATGAACCCAATAGGTTCAGTACTTCTCAAGATAAAGCAGCCAATAACGTGACCACCAAAGCTCTCAATGCTAACGCGCAGTAGTTCTCCGATATCTTTCGGCTCTGCGATGAGATTACGCCAAGCACTTGGTGTGTATCGTCCACGGTAGAAGTAGGTTTTCATGTGCAGAAATTGCTGTTGAAGATTGTTTCTCGATATTAAGCAAATAGAGAAATTTCATATTGCCCAAGATTCCCCGGAGGGTGAATAGGCAGAATGATTCGGCATAATACCTAAAAGTGAATTCACCATAACCTTCACAAAATTGCTCCGTCATCCGGGCAAAGTCAGCAAAAGGTCAGATAAAAGTCAGATGCATCCACAAATAATTTTGAAGAACCATCTCAACCAAGATCTAGCAGTCTAACGGCAAAAATCAGCGGCTGCAAATATCCTAGAACGCAGCACCGACGCTTGCCAGCAGTCCGCCTGCATTGCAGTGTTAGCTGGATATCACCGCCGATCGAACTTATTCGCACTCCCTTCTATCTCTCTGATTCACTGCACTACTAAATAAACGGATTCTCTTTGTTTTCGATTCTCTAACACAGAATTTAGGATGGACATGCCATCTCCGTCAACTAGTAGACCTGCTGAATGACCACCTGGAATTACATCTATGCTCCTGCCGTACCACTCTACCTTTTTCAAGGTCAATCGGATACTTGCAATAATGCCTGAATCAGTAGACGTTATGTGAGGACTTTGACCCTCGAATTGAGTTTTAGTGATCCTTGTAAATGTAGAGCCAATAGGAATGTCCTCACCGATGTTTCTTCCCACTATTCTTCCAGATCCATCAACGGCATCAACTTCAAATTTCATAGTGCTATTGATCTAAGTCACCCAACGACAAAAGCCAATCGTTGCTACCTGTTGACTATTGCAATAACCGATCGCCTTCTCGGTGCTTTCGGACTCAGCGACAATCTCCAAAAACGAGTGTAAAAGCTCTGTGCGGAGCTAGCTAACTCTGTATTAGACGGAATTAATTCAGGCTATCTACCCTATAGAGGCGATTAACCCGAATCAATTCTGTCTAATCTCCCAAATCGGACATTAGCCCGACCAAATTTCCGCATAATACTCTGATTTTAGGCATTAGCCCGAATTCTTCAGCATTTCTTCGGTCTGTTTTCGCTTTGAATTTTGCCTAAAATCCCAGAAACGGGATTAGACGGAATGGTTGTGCACCAAACAAGTGTGGGTAGGTAAAATAAAAGCGTTGTCGTGATGGTGTATCCGCTATGCGCTGTCCCTTCTGCGAGCATGCCAAAGTCCACAAACATGGTCGAACCCGTAAGGGTGTTCAACGTTTCCAATGTCCTGCCTGTCACCAAACTTTCACCGAAACCTTCGATACGCTCTACTATCGTCGCCAAGTCAGTCCTGAAGAAGGACATACCATTCTCCAATCGCATTGCGAAGGGAATAGCTTGCGAGGCGTGAGCCGCATCAGCAAACGCGCCTATGGAACGGTTGTTAGTTTAGTTCGCAAAGCGAGTGAAAAAGCACAGATGATTCATAACCAACAGGTTCAGGACGTAGACAGCCAGACTATCCAAAGTGACGAATTGTGGTCGTTTGTCAAAAAAAGCAAAAGCAAGTCTTGCCGGGAGAATTAGCAGTGGGAGACTGTTGGATTGGCACCACGATTGCGACAGACAGTGGGTTGATTCTGAGCTTACGAGTGGGAAAGCACACGGACGAGTTTTTAGCCGAATTGGTGCGCTCTACCGAGGGTAAAACAGCGTGTGACCAATGGCGCAGTGATGGGTGGGGTGCGTATGAGCGAGTGCTGCCAGAGTGGGTCACCCTCTGGGTGGGTAAAGCAGGCACTCAAAAAATTGAGCGAACCAATGGTATTTTGAGAGGACAAACTGGGAGATGGCAGCGGCGACAACACAAGTTTGGCAAGGTCTGGAAGCAAACTGAGGTCAGTGCGCGATTGATTGTGAGTTATTTCAATTGGATTTGGAAGAATAGTTGGACGAAGACGACCGCAGCAGAACGAGCTGGATTACAACTGGTTGCGGGTTTTGCAAAAAGTTGATAGGAGAGATTGAATAGCAAGGCCAAATTGAGCCTTTAAAGGAACAGAACGATCGATTAGGATCGATTTCCTGCTACTCTTGCCCATATTTCTGACTTCAAAGCACGACAACTCTGGGTCTCTATTGCCGAGACCTCAAAAGGGATGAATGACGAATGGGTTAGCCCTGGCAAAAATGCCGCAGATTGATCAGAGTGTAAGCCAGAGTTTTCAAGGCATAGTGCAACTTGCTGATCCGCTCGAAGCGCAGCAATAAGCGCTTGAATTTATCCTCCCAAGCGAAGAC
>NZ_JACJOR010000555.1:0-3760 GCF_014695615.1 Leptolyngbya sp. FACHB-711 | reverse complement strand
AGTTCCAGAATATAAAGGTGCTTCTCAACGGCATAATGACAAGCATTCTTAAAGTATGTTTGTTACCAACTTCTCTTGAGATTTTGCTCAATCCAATTAGCAATTAGTTTGAGAACAGTTGGTGAAAACGTTTCCTCTATTTCTTCGTATTCACTTGGTGAGCCTGTTCGAGCAGTTTGAAATAAATGGTTAAGTCCAGCAAGCTCCAACGTTTTGAAATTCTGATTTCCTGACTGCCTTAAGGCTTGTCCAATGGCTGTCAAATTAAGTTGAGAAGTGATCTGAACATCCTTAGCTCCATTCAGAGCAAGCACTGGACATTTTACCTTGGCTAAAGTCGGAGCAGGGTCGTAGCTCACAAAAAATCGCATCCACGGAGATGTCAGGCGATGCATTCTATTCCGTATCTCTTCCTCTGATACCGTAGGGTCAATTGTCTTCGCGGTTACAACCAGGCGATTCGTGAGAGCATCCCTAGACTCGTTGCTAGTTCTGATCATCGGCAGAATTGTTTCCATTAGCTGGCGCTGTGTTTCTATTGTTTGAGAGGCGGCTCCATTTGCTTTTGCAGCGGCGATTTGCTGTTCTAGCAGGATGCGATCGCCGGGAACCCCAGTGCCAGCCAGTAGAATAATGAACGCAACATCATTCTCTGGTTTTGCCGCCACCATTGGGGCGATGATCCCTCCTTCGCTGTGACCAATGAGCCCAATTCCTTTAGATGCGACTTCAGCACGAGTTTTCAGAAAGGCGATCCCCGCTTCAACATCTGTTGCAAAATCCACTGTTGTTGCATTCTCAACATCGCCTGTCGATTTGCCAACACTCCGATCGTCAACCCGTAAACTAGCAATACCTCGGCGAGCTAGATAATCAGCAATTACCGCAAACGGACGGTGATTGAAAATGGTCTCATCCCGATCTTGCAACCCGGATCCTGTGATCAACAAGACCGTCGGAAACGGCGGTTGCCCTGCTGGAATCACAAACGTCCCACCTAAACGAACACCTTGAGCTTTTGAGTTTTTGTAACTAACTTCAACACTTTGGTAAGGAAAAGGGGGTTGAGGGTCTTGAGGACGAGTTTTAGCAAATGCGGCCATACCAATCGTAAAAAGCATCGTGAGCGTGAAGGTAGTTATCCAAGTCCACTTCATAACATGACGAGTTCTTGCTGTGTGAGTAGGCATCGCTTTTTGAAAAAATAATTGAACGACGAGAATCAGGTTTGAATCGGCAAGGTAAACCAAAACGTTGCACCTTGATCTGGACTACTAATCACTCCAATTTCGCCGCCATGTGCTGCGATAATTTGCCGACACATATAGAGCCCTAATCCCAGGCTGAGCGATCGTCGTTGATCACGTCCGCGGCTGTAGAGATCAAACAAGTGCTTGCTTTGCTGCAGCGTCATACCAACTCCGTTATCTGTCACAATGCAATGCAGCCAGTGTAGTGGTGAGTGCTGTAGCCTGCTTGCGCTCTGCCTATTTCCCCATTTTCCTAATTTTTCACTGTCAACAACCTCTGCCGCAAACGTTAACTGCAAGCTGGGGCGGTTATACTTCAATGCATTAGAAATTAGATTTTCATACACCCGTCGAAGTTGCAGTGAATCGGCATTGATAGGCGGTAGATTGGGTGAAATGGTTTGATAGACAGATGTTTTTAGCTGTTGAAAGAAGGGTTGAAAATCATTGACGGTAGTATTCACTAACTCGGCAAGTTGGATAGGCTGACGATGCAGAGCAAGACCCTGTACTTCTGTCGCATGGGCTTCTAGAAGCGAGTTAATCAATTCAACCTGGCGATCGCCACTTGCAACTAGTTGCACTAACAGCTCCTGGGGAATAGCAGATGATTCACCCGATGGTTTCACAAAACTCTTTAGCGTCATCGTCATTCCCAGGATAGGATTGCGTAAATCATGAGAAACCGCATGAATGAACACTCGTAACTGTTGTCGTAACTCTAGTTCCCGCTTGCACGATCGCTCATACAAAAACACTCCTGTATTAGCAACCGCACAAATAAAAATGGTGTACACTCCGAACAACAGATAGACAGCCGGAACAACCACATTGGGATCACGCCAACCAAAGGAAAATGCTGTGACGAAGTAGCCGATTGCTACAACTTGTGACAGAAGATGCAACTGCCAATAAACAGGAACTAGAATGGCTTGAATTGCAAAGTAAATTAACCAAATTTCGCTATCAAAGCTAACCTCTCCCCGAAATGCTGCGACCACTTGCATCGGCAGAAGCACCAGCGCATTAAACAGTAGAAAGACTCGTTCAGGACTTTTTCGAATCCATCGTGATCGTGTGATCAATACACCAACAAAGACACTCAGGATTTGGCTGATGGTATTAGCCAGGTAGGCTCTTAGGCGATCGGCACTAAATGCAACCTTTGGATCTCCAGATGCATTTAGGCTGGGAATGGTGACAGTGAGATGTAACATCGTCACTAGGATGAGAATGATCAAGACAACCCAGGCAAGTAGCTGCAGCCGCCCCGGTAAAAATTGCTGTCGCCATGCCAAAAACTCAGATGAGGTAGAAATAGGTTTGACTGTAGAAATCCATCGTTTGAGTGTACGCATAACCAAGTCTTTCATCTCTATCTTTCTATCTCTATATCTAAGGAGTAAAGCGAGAATAGGCACGAGATCTTTAACTGAAGCTATAACCTGACCTGTTTCATCGCGTAGGAATGCCACAGTCTTTTTGGAATTAGCTAATCTCGTAGGCTCGACAGCAATTTTTGAGCCACCTAAGCTTGATCAAATAGGGCGATCGCAATATCTCCAGAACACCCACCGGCTTGTAACCCGAAGTACCCAACGAATGAACTGAGAGAGAAGACTCAAAGGCAGTTTCAGACAAGATGCACTTGGTCAGTTGAGTCAGCTTCGGTGTAAGAGCTGTGAGCGTCTTCATAGGTTCACCTCCAATGTGAATCTAGAATTAGCTTCACGGATTGAAGGGAACTGATGCCTCCTACGATCGCAGGGATTCCTTTATCGATCGATTCACCCGATCGGATGAGCCGATCAACTGAGACAAATCAGAGGAGGTCATGTTAGGAGTAAAATTCTAAACTTCACTCATGAACGTAACTTGAACAAAGTGTTCGCATCCACTGATAACATTGCAATGAGAACTCAAATGACAACCCAGAAACAACTTTGTGACACTACTTCCATGGCAATTACCAAAGCGTTCTTTGCTCAAGCCCGTAACATGGCTCAAACAATGCCCGAAAAGATTGCTACTGATGGGCCCGCTGTACACTAAAGCGATCGCAGGAACCTTAGGTGCAGACATTGAGCATGCAGTGAGAAGCTATTTAGAAAATCCGATTGAACAGAGTTGTCAAAAAATTAAACAGCGTTACTATACAACTCTAGGTTTAGACTGTTTGGAAGTAAGGGATGATTTTGCCAAGCATTTGATGAAGTGCAGAAATTTGCAACTGAGAACAAGAATGGCAGGGTTTGTGTCCCTATTTCTGGCAATTTCGAGGTAACGTTCTATCATCAAAACTCGATGAACCACCGTATTCCCATTGTAGGCATTTTATGAACGTTCTTAAATCAGCTGAAAGAATTGACCGACTGGATGATGTTTTAAGGCAGGCGATCATTGATACTGAAGCAATCGAAATACAGATTGAAGCGAGAACAAAAGTCTTTCTAGCTTGATGTTTTTGTGTGTCTTAGTTTAAACAATTTGTACTAATTAGGGAGCAAAGG
>NZ_JACJOR010000554.1:0-3358 GCF_014695615.1 Leptolyngbya sp. FACHB-711 | reverse complement strand
CGATTCAAGCCAGTTAAAGCGCGCAGCAAGCGGTCTTGTGTCAGCACCCGTTCAATATCCAGCATTTGCTTATCCCATTTCTGCCTTCTATTCTTGCTTATTTCCCGACAAGTCTAATGTATCCACCTCAAATGTTCATTCCTCTGTTCATGCAGATCCTTAAGCTAGGAGAGCTTAAGGAAAACTTATCAATGAGGGACGTTAGGGGAAGAAGCTTGCGGGACTCTGTCAATTAGATCTCTGATTGACAAAATCACCAGAAAGCCAAAGACAGAATTAACGATCGCCCAAGTGGATCTGATTCTACAATCCTGTCGATTTGCAATTGAAGCGACAGAACAAGACGGTCAGTCCTTGTCTGGAAGTGGAACGACAACGGCAGAGGTGTTAGCTTAACTTCTCCTGATAACTCCTCCTGATCTACTCAATACTGGAAGAATCTAGCTTTCTCGTCACCTCCTGCTGTTCCGGGGCGATGTTAGTGAAGTTATCTTGACCTAAAACTGAAATAACTTGACGATCGACGGTGACTGATTCTCCCAGTGACCCTGTTCTCCCGATCGTGATCGTGCCCCTTGAGAGCGGCAAGGAGGAACCTCGGCGATCTGAACCTCCAGATTTACGTCACTGGCAGATCGAGGAGTTCCTGCGCCAGACGGGAAAGGCGGAGAATACCCAGCGCACTTATCGCGAACAACTGATCCGCTTCGCGGCGTGGTGCGACAAATCCTGGCTCGATGTGACACCCAGTGATATTGGCAAGTATCGGCGGGAGTTGAAGAGTAAGGGGCTGAAGGCAACCTCGATTAATCATGTGCTGAATACGCTGCGATCGTTCTACGGTTGGCTGCGCCGAAGCAACGGCTATCCGATGAACTAGCCGCTGCCCACGGATGCGATCGATCTGGAACGGCAGGAGGAACAGAAGTGCTTGAGCAGTTACATTGTGCCCATCATTCACTAGGCGCACCCAAGAACTACGGAATATTCTCCTCGAAATGTGAGGACTTCCTAAATCCTTTCTACTAAAGCTTTAGAACTATGGATTATTTGAGCAGCAGGGGATAACAAAGTGCTTGGACAGTAGTGGTCTAGCAGTGACGAAAGTTAATTGCCACTTAGTTATAGTTCAGACATAGCAGTACTTAATCTCTATCGCTTAATAAAAGATTTATTGCCGCGACCTATCCTACCGTGCAGAATTGAAAGGGTGTGAGCACTGAGTTAATTCTTATACCTGAGCCGATCGTCCAACAGTAAACTAAAGACTGGAGAAAAATAAGCCATGCAAAAGGAAACGGCTGTTGGAACCGCGTTTATCCTCAGCAATCCCATTATCAATACTGCAGCGAGTGCGATTGGAATTGCGAAAACTGGGACGGCGATCGGAACATTGCATGGAGCAGCCCATGCCAGTGCAACTGCTGCTTGGATAGGACTGGGCAGTATGAAAGCTGGACTATTCATTATGAATGCCCTGCCAGTCGTCGGGGCTTTATTGGTCCTCGACAGCCTCAGTGGTCGTGGTCATGGCTCTCCGATTATCGATTGTTATGAGCAAGCCTGGAGAGATTATGAGGTGCAGTGTGAACTGGAAGAATTGAAACAGCAGGTCAACGTTGATCCTGACCATCAAGTTCGCTCAAAGACATCTATTACCAGTTTCGCTCAACTCGATAGCCACTTTCAATTGCTGGAGAGGGAGCATGATCTTTATCAGTTTAAAAAAGAGATGGGGCTACTTCCGGCCCAAGCTCAGCTAAACCAACAGAAAAGCGGCGTTGCTGAATAGAGGGAGGAATCAAGTAGGAATTGGGACATCCCAAAATCTTAAGTAGTGAAGTAACAAGCGGATTGAATGTGTCAGCATTTCTTCTGACTTGGAATAACACAATGTTTTGCGATGTAGTCGAACTTTGAGCTGATAGTACAGACTGGACCGCGCCAGCTTGAGCAATTGACATTGCTGCACAATGCCTAAGTGAGAATGGTCAGCCATCACCAAGGCTTTTCGAGCTTCAAGCCCAACTGTGCTGACCTATTGGCTAAAAAATCCCGTTCTACCTTCAGTTGCCCGATTTGCCGATAGAGTTCATCAATTTGTGCCTGTTGGTCGCTTTGAGCAGAGACGGCGGAACTGCTTGACTCGAAGACATTGCTCGCTCCCTCTAGCAGTTGCCGCTTCCAGTTGTTGATCATCGTCGGATGGACCTCATACTGGCTTGCCAATTCTGCTACTGTTTTCTCACCCCGAATTGCGGCAAGGGCGACTTTAGCTTTGAATTGAGCGTTGTATTGTTTGCGTTTGTTTGCCATGAACTACCTCTATCATGAGTCAATCGTTCAGAGCTTAGCCACCTGTCCAGTTTTTCGGGTCCACTTCAATGTGGCAGATGCCTGGTTCCAAAAGGCCCTTGCCGCTCCGAAGTTGGCAAAGCTGAAGAACTTTGACCTATCGACCGCGAAAAAGGTCGAAAAAATTCTCCAAGCCACACCCCAATTGGAGCATCTTTACTGCGATCTGGACTTCCGGATTGCCAAAACATAACGAGAGGCGAGGCAGCGATTGTCCTACACCGTCGCGATTCGCAAAGCATGAGAATGAAGTTAGTTTTAAAGCAGACCGAAAGATGACGCTGAAAGTTCACACAAGAAACAGTTATGACAGCGAATGATGGACTCACGATCATGCTTTTCATCCTGGTCATCACCAGTCTTGCAACAGGTTATGGCTGGGGTGTGCAAGCACAACGCCTGCCCTTCTCAGCAGACATTGGATTCAGTGAACCGCAATGGTCATTTCTGAAAGGGTGGGTCAAGTTAGCGTTAGTGGCTGGCGTTCTATTGCCGATCGTCCTCCTTGCTCAGGCTTGGGGACAGCCCGATTCAGTGAGCTTCTGGAGCAGTTACCTCCTAGTTGTTGCGGTGCAGCTAATTTCTGAGCGGGTGTTCAGCCAGTGGCTCGTTGGGAGTGTCGTAGTGCCCATTGGCTTCTGCTACACGGCTTTTCGGTTATGGCAATTAGGGGATGGATTCACTGGATTAGCGTTATCCGGTTTAACGTTGATCGGCTTTGCGGTTGTTGTCCTGTTCTGGGCTGCCAATCTAGTGATGTTGATGACGATCGCCATTCCAGCAATTTACAAAGGACAGAGACTTTAAGACGACGGTTTCAGATTGGAGCTCAAGGTACTGAGGTGTTTTTGCTGGTTGAGCAGAGGAAGGCTAGTAACTACGGGCATGAAGTAACCTTACGCAGGTAGTTCCACTAAACGTTCAGGCAAAGTTGAATGTATCGTTCTTGGGCTTCACCTGCAAGGTTAGAAATTATTAGTCCTAATAGTCTGACTGCCTTGTG
>NZ_JACJOR010000553.1:0-3056 GCF_014695615.1 Leptolyngbya sp. FACHB-711 | reverse complement strand
AATTTTTCTCCAACAGGACTTTCTGGAGAAGCTCAACGGTGAGTTTAGAGGTCTTTTAGAAGAAATTCTTGAATCTAGCTTGTGTAGAGAGTTAAAAAATCTCTTGGTAGATCGAATTGAAGATATCCTAAAAGCAATACGTAGATACCATATAGAGGGAACTAAAGGACTAGAAAAAGTTACTAAAGCATTGGTGTGTGATTTAGTGATGACGGAGCCTAGTCTTAAGGATAAGAATAATCCCACCTTCAAACATGTCACAGCATGGGTTCTTAACTTACTTGTATATATCACTCCTAGCCCTTATGACATTATTGGTGCTGTTCCCGATATACACGACTTCTGGAAACCTACATTTGAAGAGCTAGTCGCAAATCGTGAGAAGGTTGAGCAAATTATTTGTGAAGCACCAACTATTCAAGAAGCTCTCAAGAAGACTTCAACCACATTCGCTAGGCAACCTCAGAAAAGCATTACAAGCGGTAAAGAACTAAAAGCCCTTCCTGCTTCTAAAGAAGAGCTAGAAGATACTACGGACAACTAAAGTAATCCCTAAGCTTTTCAGAAATTAAACAGGAGAGTTTTCAAGGATAACTCCTGATTCTAGAGTGCTATCTATTAGGTCTGATGATTAATTTCTAAGAAAAAGATACTATCTACTGAAATTGCTCGATATCACCCCCGTCTCAGTAGTAATCAGTAGTTATCACTGACAATGCAACCTCAATCGTCTCACCTAATATTACTGTTATGGGTGCCCTTAAAAAACGTGAAGCGATGGCAGACAGCAGTTTAATCTCGTGAAATTATGCACGACGCTGACGCATTTTACTCGCTGAGAGCGATCGCTAGCTTATGACAGAGCTAGGTCGCGTTGGGTTCTTCTGGATCTTCCCCAAGCGGTTGCTGTGTAGCTTGTCGAATGTGCAAAATGCGAACCGTCGATGCCCCTTCCAAAACCGTAAAGAGAATACGATAGGAGTTGCGCCCTTTGCCATAAAGTAGCTGTCTGATTTCTTGACTAAAGTACTGATTCTCCCGTGTTAAAGGGCAGCGTTTCGGCATTTGAGATAGGGAGCTGATCGCCTGCAATAAGCCCAAATACCATTGGCTTGCTTTCGCGGGAGTGGTCACTTGAGATAACCGCAGAAAAGCATTATCTGCCTCAGCTTCTGCCACACTTGAGATTTCGATACGGTACTTCATCTAATCGGCTGACAGATTGTACCTGTGACGCTGTTCTTCAGCAAAATCTTCAAAAGACCGAAATCTCTCCGTCTTAAAGTCATCCAGACCTTGCTGAATTCCCTTGATCGTCTCTTCTAAGTCTTGCTCTTCCGCTTGTAAAACACTAGCTAGCAATTGAGATGCAACGAGACTAACATCCTGACCTTGTCGGGCAGCTCTATCCCGCAACAAGGCTTCTAACTCAGGGCTAAGGGTGACAACAATTGGCATAGCGGTTTTGGTGTGAGCTTTTGGTGAGCATTCTAGCAATGATGCTGATGTGTTTTACATGCTGGAAGCGATCGTCTTTCTGGGAAACTGAGGGCGATCGTTGGAAGGATTTTCAGCGCAAGCTCTGATTAATTATCAAGACTGCTTCTCAGAAATGGGAGGCAGTTTTTTAACGCCATAGGATTGCGATCGCCCACAAGCAATCCAACTTGCTCGTGGGCGACATTGGAATGCAGATTTACATTGAGAATCCGGCAATCGTAGAAATTGGTTTTACTTTGGCTCGTGAAGAGCAAGGTAAAGGATATGCACAAGAAGCTGTTCAAGCTCTGGTTTGTTCAATATTTGAACTTGGATACATCAACCAGATCGTCGGAATAACTGATATGCGAAATGAACCGTCTATTGATTTGCTTAGGCGCTTGGGAATGAATCTAGTGCGATCGGATGAGGTGGAGTTCAAGGGTGAATTGTGTATTGAGCAAACATTCGAGTTGAGAAGAGAGGATTGGTTACTGCACAAAGCAGGCTAACCCTACGTTGGGGCGGCTGGAATTAAGCTCTTTGTACGGAATTCAAAGTTACTTATCACTGCTCAACTTGGTCGTTAGGCTGCTTAGTTTATTCCCCGGCAAATGTATCCTCCGCTAGTAGATGCATAACCTTACGCCATGTAGTTTCCCCTTCTCGTCCGACAACTTCAAACACCCGCGCAAAACGTTGTCGTTGATCGCCGGATAATTGGCTCTCCAAACATAAGCCCGATGGTGTAAGGGTTAGGCGTTTGATTCGGCGATCGGTGGTGTCAATATTAGATTCGACTAGCCCTAATTGGGTCAGTTGCCGTAATGGACTGTTCAAAGACTGTTTACTGATTCCGAGAGTCGCCAGTAATTCGTTAACGCTTAATCCTGGCTTGCGACCAATAAAATATAGAATCCGATGATGGACACGCGAGAGACCACGCTCAGCAAGTATGGCATCTGGCTTTGCAACAACTGCGCGAAAAGCAAAGTGCAACGCTTCCAGAGCCTCATTCAGTTCTTTTTCCCGATCGCTTGGCGAACTATTTAGGTCAGTCATGTTGACATATTAATCGATGTTCAGCTAATTTGAATATGTCAACCTAGATGACCTATTTTGTAACCATGCCGATCCTCAACGCAGATTTCGCATTAAGCTTTGCCCGCAGTTGGATCGAGGGCTGGAATCAACATGACATCGATGCTGTCCTGAGCCACTACACGGATGACTTCGAGTTGGCTTCCCCTTTGATCCCCTCTATTGCTGGAGAATCTAGCGGCATTCTACATGGCAAGGCGGATGTGAGAGTTTACTGGAAGAAGGGGTTAGCGCAAATCCCTGACCTTCATTTTGAACTGAAAGAAGTCTTGACGGGTGTCGATAGCATCACGCTCTATTACCGAGGGCATCGGGGCATGGTGACTGAAGTACTATGGTTCGACGGTAGTGGGAAGGTAAAGAAAGCTTGGGCTTGTTACGCCATTAACATCACAAGGGAGGGTTATGAAGCAATCGCCAATTTCAGCTGAATCGATTTCAGCACCGCTCGGTAAGACGATCTATCCAGAACCTTA
>NZ_JACJOR010000552.1:0-2198 GCF_014695615.1 Leptolyngbya sp. FACHB-711 | reverse complement strand
CATTATTAATAAATGCCAATCTAGGGGTGATCGCATTATTAACTGTGAAACTATTGTTAATAGTTTTATACTCAGCAACCTTGTTAGAAAAATAGAAGCTATTCCTCCTCAAAGAGTGGATATTAACCTTCTGTACAGTTTGGTTAAGGATATACGCTTAACTGATGCTTTCATTCAACGTTACATTGAATTCAGCGATAGAAACTTTAACAGAAAACTTATTTTTAGAACTTGGTCTTTGACAGTGTATGTAATTAGCTGGAAGCCGGGCCAAGAAAGCCGGATGCATCATCACGGCTTTGCGCTAGACGCAATTCGAGTGGTTTACGGCAAAATGACACACTGGTTGATTTCACCCGATGAATTTGATGGATACGTTCCCTTTGAGGCCTGTAGGGAAAGTGATAGAAAACGATATGAAGGACCCTCTCAGACCTTTGTATCAGGAGATATTGTAATGATTAATAGCTGTCAAGGACATCAGATTGCAAATCTATCAAATGAGGATTTAGTAACGCTTCACTATCGATTTGGATTGCCTCCTGAGGATGATAATTGGCGTTCTACAAACGATGCCGAAATGTTTATTTGGAATCAAGCAGAAGGGTGTTTTGACTTTATTCTTCCTAGTGAAGGTGGGTGGGCTTCCATACATCGTTAGTAGGGGCAATACAGCTCAATTCCAAGTGCTTTACGGCAAGATCGATAATGGACATAGATGTGCAATTGAGCTTAGCAAGGTGGACGGCTGATCTTCTCTGTTAAGCTATACCTCTATCAGAACTACCATGAAGTCATCAGAGAAGATGCAAATTCGGGCGTTGCTGAATCGAAGTATGAAGACACAACTTGAGACCTTGCATCGCCCCCTAACTCCCCCACTGCTGGGGGACTTTAAGGATCAGTTCCCTCCAAAAATGGGGGGCTAATCATACTCCAATCCAGCAACGCCCAAATTCGCATGGTAAAGCTTTCATCTCTATGTAAAAGATGAAACAGAGCTTTGCCGAAAATGACTAAATTCAGAAGTGTATCTAGCTTCTAACCTTTGTGGAATAAGCGTCTGAGGCATACTACACCCGATCGCTCAAGTACTATTTTCGGCAATGTTGCTTAATTCGGGACTGATGTAGCGGTAGTAAGTCGGACGACTAATTCCAAGGTATTCACAAATTGATGTGACCGATCGCTTCGGGTCTGCTGCTAGCGATTGCCCAATTTCAATCTGCTGTGCTGTCAACTTTTGACGTCGTCCACCTTTCCTGCCCCTGGCTCAGGCTGCCTGCAGGGTTGTGTCGCAAATAATCCTTAAGGACAAATGATTCCCCTACGGAGAACGAGATTATGCCACGACTCCAAAAACTTGACACACGAATGCTGCTTGAGCAGTCACATTTCCTCGTTCTACCTCTTTGACTTGTCCTTTCCGAATCATATTCATCGCTTCAATCCCGCTCAACGTTCTTCTTGCCGTGTTGAATGACTTGAACCCCATCATCGGTTTTACAATTCGCTTAATGTTCCGGTGATCTTGCTCAATCACATGATTCAAATATTTGCTCTGCCTTAATTCAGTCTCTTTTTCAATTCATCTTCTTGAAGAGCCTCGATTGCCCCTGGGTAAGCAGCATTCTTGTCTACGGTAATCACTCGCGGCGCTTGAGTGTGCTGTCCCTTCAACATTTTACGAAAGAATCGGGCGGCAGCTTTCGCATCTCGCTTGGCGCTGAGCATGAAGTCGAAGGTGTTGCCTTCCGAATCGACAGCGCGATAGAGATACTTCCACACTTCCCTAACTTTGATATAAGCCTTTTACAAACAAGAAATTGTTTGTTTGGGATGGAAGAAACACAAAGTCCGGCACTGAGTATATGCTCTACAGTTGGAATAATGCCCTAGCAGTTGAGACCGATTAAACACTGGTGCGTGAGCGCCCGTATATAAGCCTGGTTCTGGATGGTTGTGGTTAAGACATTGGTGAGTGAATCTCACTATCCCGTTTAGGAGATATTTGCAAGTCTGGTGTATGAAGAAGAATTAAGCAGCGTCCTGACTGAGTTCTGAATTCACGGGTTGATCCACTCGAATGCCATCTTTGAATTTCACGCCCTCAATCACCTCCCCTAATCGTCTGAATCCGCGAATGCGTAACCATCGTTTCTGAGCACTCTGCACCAGTTTGAATACCAGCGATAGAA
>NZ_JACJOR010000551.1:0-2729 GCF_014695615.1 Leptolyngbya sp. FACHB-711 | reverse complement strand
CGAGAACGGTTCGTCAAAGTCCCGAATCGATATCTTGTCGCACCAGTCATGAAGTTCGGCATCGGTCATCGCCAGTGCCATACTTCGGGCAGCTTCCCCTTGCTCGGTACGGGGGATGTGAATAATTACGTCTGGGGTAAATCCATCAAATGGGTTGGTCATTTAACTCCTGTCCAATTGCAATTCCAGTTACGCCGTGCAGGTCATTTTTGCTTTGAAACTCGATGAGATGGGCGTAGAAGTCATTCCAGTCGTTGGATGCGATCGCACACACCGCCAGCGCCTCCAACCTCGTGAGAAACGGTTCATGTTCCTGCCTGATGGCCTCTCGGCGTTCGTCGGGTTTGGATTCGCTAAAGTCTGCGTCATTGTCGTGTATGTCGGGTAAGTAAGTCATTGAATTAAGTTCTCCACAATGCTGAGTACGATCAACCAAAGGCTCAATTCAAACATGTGTGCATATCCGCAATTTGTAGATTTGCATGGTTGCAATGCCTTAGCACCTTTCGGCGGATTGGCGATGCTATTAATTTTTCAAGGTTCGGATTGTGCGAAAATCTAAAACTTCCAAGGTGATGTAGGTTTGAACTTGCCGAAAAAGACCAAATTTGTAGTGCACTCCAAAAAGTAGTTCAACCGGTCAAGTAATTGCATTTTCTTTTTCCCTTCTGAGTACGGTAATTGGTTGATTCGTTCGAGTTCTTGCTGGTAGTAAAGGCGCAAAGATTGTTCTGTGTTCAGCGCCTCTACCAATTCATTTAGTTCTTGGCGAAAGCTTCCCTCGCTTTCTTCAAAAAATCCGGTGCGTTCTCGCTATCAGCCTTTCCATCCCAGTTACCGAGCTTGGTCACAGCTTTAGGAACTGAAACGCCCAACCGTTCACGAATAAGGGCAGTGTTCACAGGAGTTTTGTTGAGAGCGGAAGAAAGGCGATCGCCTAATTGATTTTCTTTCTTCCGCAGTTGATCGAGTTCAAATTGTTCCCGCGCCGAATCCCGAATCGCTTGCTCGTCTTCGAGTTCCTTGTAGACTTCTACCCACTTCACCAGCGCTTCTAAGTCTGCAACGTGTGCAGCAGCGTTCATCACCACCTCCAGGTCAACCCCTGTACTGGCTGCAATATCCAAAATTTCATCGTCAGTAACAGTTAAAGCAGCTTCAACAGGCTCTTGATTGTTCTCCTTAACTTCTTGAGCTTGAGGCAGAGCTGTAACCTCCAAATTCCCATTCCTGTAATCCCTCAGTAACGTCAAATGCGCTTTGCTGATTTTTTCCTGTACTGTAGGATTGGCAATTTCATCAGGCAGTTCTTTACCTTGACTTTGCAGATAATTTGCTAATTCTGTAAGTAAAGAATTCAATTCCTCAACGCTATTCAGATTAAGCAGCGTGTATGCGTTTTGCTTGGTTAATACGGTCACTTTTTTCTCTCCTAAATTGCTCAAATTTTTCTCGTGTTAACTTGTCTCCGTTGTTGAAGAAAAAAGATTCTGCATCTCTTTTCCCGTAGTGGCAAACGATTATTCGGCAGATAGCTAGCAACCACACTTGATAGTGATTTAATCTTTGTCTCCGCCTTAAAGATTGGGCGTAAGGTTCACACCACCCCAACAAGATCTGTTCGTCTTTGTATACGGTGTTGAAATGAACGTCCCCTAATCCTTTTGCGATTTCCTGGCGGGTGTAGGTTGGCTTGTTTGTAAAATGCTCGAAAAGTATCTCAACCGTTTGCCAAATCTGCGATTCAGCTTTTTTGTCCATCACATGAGTGTGAATTCCTGTCGGTGTGATTTATGTCTGGTCTTCTACACCCTAGTCACAGTAGAGATTTTTGGCAAAACTTGTAAAATCCTTTGTTGCTTTAGGTTTACCGTAACCTGGTGTGAGTGAGGTGTGATTTATGTTTAATTCACATTCCCTGCCATGTCTGTTATGATAAGGCAGTATTTGCAAATTTGCAAATATAATTTTTTAGCAAATTAGCAAATTTGCAAACAGTGCAGCACTCTAGGACTCATGCAAAAATGAGTCAGAGTTAGTTTATGCAAATTGGCAAAAGCAAACGACCCAGACTATTTCCAACTGCGTGGGCATATCCCGAAAAAACTTGCCCTACGATTCAAGGCGATTTGTTCAATGCGTCAGATTGACTTTGGAGAAGGTATGGAAGAGGCTCTGGTACCTTGGGTGGAACAGGAGGAAAAGCGTCTACTACCAAAAGAAGAAAAGTCCAAGGCTAATGAGCCTCAGACCATAGCAGAACTAGTTAAAAACAACTACTTTGACCTGATGAACTCAGGCAAAATAAACCCTACTCGTTTGAAGGAGTTAGCGTTCGATGAAAAACCTACTACAGCGGAACTGGTCATTCTCGCTAATGTTCTGGACATCCCAGAAGAATTAGTGGTCGAGTTACGCGATCGCAGCTTTCCCCAAAAAAAGTCACGACCTAAACAGACCAATGGACATACTTAGTTATCTGCAACCTGGGTGGAATCTACGGTTAGGGACAAAGCGCTTAGTTATAGACGCACCAAACGAAGGTGCCGCCTATGACTTAATAACTAATGCATCTGAACAGTTAGCTTTATCTGTGGCTAATCTGCGTTTTAAAGAAGTGCGGATTTCTTGGGACGGGTGCCAGCGACCTTTGCGGGTATTGGCTTCGATGTCAGAGAGTCTTTCAAATACTCCAGAGATTTCCGACATGGTATTTAGTCGGCGCTTAG
>NZ_JACJOR010000550.1:0-7368 GCF_014695615.1 Leptolyngbya sp. FACHB-711 | reverse complement strand
CTCCATCCCGGAAGATTGGAGCGTAGTTAGCTGAGTCCCAGATAATGATATCTATTTGCCTTGATTTGAGTATTTCACCCTTCCGATTAGAAGCAAGAATAAATCCGGTGCTAACCTCATATTTTCGAGGCAGAATATTAGAAATTAGGCTACGAAGAATAGATTCTTTATAGTTGCCAACGGAGAGCCAGTGATCTCGCCCAATTAATTCATCTAGACGAGATACTTTACTTAAAAGTTCTGCATTGTAAGAAGACAGGAACTTATTAAATACATTGGTCTCGTTAAAATTCAAAGCTCTTATCCTCAGTTGTGCTATAGCTCGTTCATTATATCTAGCTGATATTACTCTAGAATTCGATCGCCCCAACAACAAACCGCAAACCCAAAATTTTCCTTGTCCTAGAAAATGCTGTTTAACAGGGCGCGATCGACAAATGCTCAATTTAACAAGAGGTTTATTTCACAGTTTGGTTGGGAGACGATCGTCCAGATAGGAGGAGACGAAAACTAGAGCTTGCTGAATGTCTTCCTCCTCTAACTCTGGAAACTCCTGCTGTAATTCTTCCCGGTTAGGATAGGTCGCTAATAACTCAATCACCCGGCGCACCGTAAGGCGAAGGTTACGAATGCAGGGCTGTCCATTCATGCCATTAGGATTGCTCGTAATGCGATCGAGTTTCATAACAAATAACCCAGCCTCTTAAAATTAAGAGATTTCACTCCGACAGCATGAGTTCACTTTATCACCGCCATTTGAGAATCAATATTTAGACAATTTAGACAGAATTAGAGGGAACCACTTACAATAACGTCAGTTGCGTCCATTTGTACTATGGCTCGTTTTTTGCATCTAGCTGATATTCATTTGGGGTTCGATCGCTACGACAGCAAACCGCGAACTCAGGATTTTTTCCTGGCATTGGAAAATGCCCTCGAAAAATATGCGATCGCAGAACGAGTCGATTTTGTGGTGATTGCGGGTGATTTGTTTGAGCACCGTAACATTCAGCCTGCCACGCTAAACCAAGCGCAGCACTGTCTTCGGCAGCTGAAACAGGCAGGGATTCCGACTATTGCGATCGAGGGAAACCACGATAATCGCCCTTATGGAGCGCGGACGAACTGGCTCCGCTACCTGGCGGACTGGGAACTGCTAATTTTGCTGGAACCGGGAGACGTGGCAGCGGGTGAACCGCTTTATTCGCACTGGAAAGATGGCTACGGCGGCTATATTGACCTGGACTGCGGCGTGCGAGTGATGGGGTCGCAGTGGTACGGCGCGGCTGCTCCGAAGGCGATCGAGCAAATGAGTCAGGCAATGCAAGACTTACCGCCCAGTCCGGGACAAACTGTTTTTTTGCTGCATCACGGCATGGAGGGACAGATTGCCCGCTATCAGGGGGCGTTGCGCTACTCAGATGTGCTGCCTTTAAAACAGGCGGGAGTCGATTACCTGGCACTGGGACACATTCACAAGAATTACGAGCAGGAAGGCTGGATTTTTAACCCTGGCTCGATCGAGGCAAATAATATTGAGGAATCTCGATTTCGGCGCGGCGTGTATTTGGTGGAGATCAGCGATCGCGGCGTACAGGCAGAACTGAAGACCGGCTACTATCAGCGATCGATTGTTCGTTTGAAATTGAAAACGAAAGGACAGGAAACGCTAGAAGAACTGGAGCAGGCAGCGATTACGTTGGTGCAAACTGCCATTCAGCAGGAGCAGATGAACCCAGCCGATCAGCCGATCGTGGAACTGCGGATCGAAGGGGAGGTGGGATTCGATCGGCTCGATTTTGACGTGCGCCAACTGCAACGACAGCTCCAGCAACTTAGCAATGCGCTGATCTTTTTGCTTAAGTATGACGTGGACAACGTGGCTTACAGTTCGCCTTTGGCTGAAGATGCCAGCCGTTTGCAAATTGAGCAGGAGATTTTCACTGATCTGCTTTCTGGTCATGTGCAGTATCGCAAGCGGGCGGCAGAACTCGCGCATGGGCTAATTGATTTAAAGGATCGGCAGCTTGAGGGGCGATCGGAAGCTGAACTGTTTGAGCTAGTGCAAACGCTGCTGAGTGCGGAGAATTGATCAGTCAGTAAGCTACGGGGCGAGAGGATTTGTCACAAAACTCAATCCCTGGCATGATAATGGGCATGATGCGAAACCTGCTTTTTTCAGTTCTGCTGTCGATCGTCCTCTGGTGTAGCTATTTTGCCCCGGTTCAGGCAAGTCCTCTGGCTTTAATCGTTGCTCAAGTAGAATCTACCAGCATAGAACCTGCGAACGCTGAATCCCTGGCTAATCTGAAAGCAAAAGCCTTTGCTGCCACAAACAAGGGGAACTTTGCCGCCGCAGAAACCTACTGGACTCAGCTCCTTGAAGCTTTCCCCGACGAGCCTGCTGTCTGGAGCAATCGCGGCAATGCTAGAGTGAGCCAAAATAAGCTGGAGTCCGCCATCCAGGATTACAATCGGGCGATCGAGCTGGCTCCTGATGCACCCGACCCGTATCTGAATCGGGGTACGGCTTATGAGGGTTTGGGACAGTACGCAGCGGCGATCGATGACTACAACCGTGTGTTAGTGCTAGACCCAAGTGATCCGGCTGCCTACAATAATCGCGGCAATGCAGAGGCAGGTTTGGGGCAATGGGAGCAGGCAGTTCAGGATTACAAAAAAGCAGCTGGTTTAGTGCCGGACTATGCCTTTGCCAGGGCAAACTATGCCCTCGCCCTTTACCAGACAGGCGAAACAGAGGCAGCGATTCGAGAGATGCGAAATCTAGTGCGGAAGTATCCCCAGTTTGCCGATATGCGAGCAGCTCTTACCGCCGTACTCTGGGTTCAGGGAAAACAGGGCGAAGCAGAAAGTAACTGGGTTGCAGCCGTTGGGCTAGATAAACGCTACAAAGACTTGGACTGGGTTGCCACTGTTCGTCGATGGCCCCCCACAATGGTCGCTGCTCTAGAGAAGTTTTTGACATTGCAATAAATTCTTTGCAACAGATTCTTTCAGAAATGAGATAAGTAAGGCGTTTCGGGCAGCAAAGGTTTCGCAAAAAGCAACTGTACTGCGATGCTCATAATCTGCCATCGTCGAATTTTTTAATCACACGTAGCAACTCACCAAAATTGCAGTGATTTGGCAAATTCTCGAGCTTAGGGAAGCTTCTCCTTAATCTCCTGCAACTTTATATGTATTTTTCATAAAGTATGCAGGAATGATAGTAAAAATTAGGTAAGGTGCACGAGTTCACGGTTGTGGCCGTTTGTATTTATAGAAGTTTATTTTGCTCAATCCGATTGGTAGGAGCAACCCATCAGGGCGAGAAATAGGGTAATGCTGATTCGACTGCTTTTGGTATATCTGCTGGTTTCGCTAGTTGTCTTCATCACGCTGCTTGGAGTTTTTTGGGCTGACCATACTACGCCAAAGTCCGATCGACTCTCTTGGCTGCTAGTTTGCATTGGCTCTTTTATCTGGTTTATCACCATTCCTTTATCAATCATCGAGCTGACACGTAAATTATTTCGTCGAGATATTTTGCCCAAACCAGAATGTCCGTGGAAAACGTGGAACTAAGGTCTAAAGCCAGTTCAAGAGGCAGCTCACAACGGAACAGAATCAGCTCGGATTGACGTGGCGAAGGGGCGTTCTTTCAGTCCTCAGACCGTCTTTCGTGCTCACTTTTGTACTCACTTTTGCACCCAAATCTACTTAGCCTTCAGGTAAGCTATGATACAAGGCCGTGCAGGATGGCGGTGAAATTTTTCCCATCAAAATAGCCCATTGCCTGTGCTTGAAACTCCGCATTAGGCTTGACTTTTGTCGTCGTTCTAAGAAGCAGAGGCAGATTAGTTTTTCGGTTAAGGAGAGCTTCTATATTGTTGTTGTACGGATCTTCATGAGAAATTTATCGCACTAACGCAAGCCGCTACCTAGAATTTTGGTAATTAGACCTGTTAGCGGATTTTTAGTGTCCCTATGAAGATCCCCCACCCCAAATCGACGGCTGGTGAAGGTGGGCAGCTACCGACACCTCAGTGGGTGAGCCAGGTCGGGTTAGAGTGGCTTCACCGTATTGTTGTCCGCTGGTTAACTGCCCAGCAGCATTCAGGAAATCGCTGAACCAACAAGCTGAGCCACCTGGTCAGGATTGAGCTGCTCAATGTTGGGTAGAACGATCGCTGCTCCTGCTTCGGTCAGCTTTTGGCTGTAGGACTGGCGATAATCGGCTGACTGTTCCTGTAGATGGGGTGGCAGAATTCCGACGCCGATCCACGATCGATCGGGCTGCTGAATCTGCGCTTGCTTCATGGTGTGCATATCAGCAACTGTATCCCCGGCGTAGAGAACGGGGAGATTTGCAGTGAGCTGGTCACGAACTTCAAGCTGCCGCACCGCCTGAAATAATCCAGTGGGGTCAGGCTTTCCAGGTGCATCTTCCATTGCAACGAGAATTGGCGGTTTCAGTCCTAGCCGCTTTTCTAGAACATACGTTGCAGACCCTCGCGTTGCCCCGCTAAAAAATCCCCAAGAAATGCCCGACTGGGTTAAGCCTTGCAGATAGGCGGATTGAAGCAGTAAGGGTTCGTGACAAATATAGCCATTCCAGTGAACCGGATCAGTGCCTCGATAGCGACTCTGGAAAAAAGTCACGATCGCCTCATAGTTCACGATCTGCGCGGAGCGATCGATTCCTTGTGCCTCAAAGTAGCGATACACCAGCTCTTGAGAGGCTTCCCAATCGTTGTTCCACGTCCCTTCTGCCTTGAGCGCGTCGATATCTGCCTGGTTGGGTCGATAGGCTCCGTGGGTAAACTGCTCGACTGTATCTGCCAGGGCACGACGATAAGAGTTGCCCACATCGCGGATTACACCATCAATATCAAACACCACGATCGCTGAACTACCCGCAGGCTGCACCAAAATACACTCCTTGCTCAAGCTAAACTGCACGATGTCGCTCTTGCAAATGGCGATCGTGGGAACCTGTAGATTACCATAGAGGATTGTAGAAGTTATGGGAACAACGAAACGATCCGGGAGGTGTTTTTGTCCAAGTTTATTCTGAAAGTTCTTTGGCTCGATCAAAACGTTGCGCTTGCAGTGGATCAGGTCGTGGGCAAAGGAACCAGCCCGCTGACCTCTTATTTCTTCTGGCCCCGCAACGATGCCTGGGAGCAGTTGAAAGGCGAGCTAGAAGCGAAGCACTGGATTTCTGAGTCCGATCGAATTGAGCTGCTCAACAAAGCCACGGAAGTGATCAACTACTGGCAAGAAGAAGGCAGACGGCAACCTTTAGCCGAAGCACAGGCGAAGTTTCCTGATGTCGTGTTCACGGGTAGCACCTGATCGTCAACCAATTAGATCAGCAACCAACTGATTAGAAATTCAGCGTGGGGGCATTCATTGCCCTCATTTTTTTGTGCTCAGTTTCTGGAGGCTGGGCTTGTGCGACGAGGATGGACAGATCTCCAAATCAGCGAATTTTCAAAATCGTAAAGTCATGGTCAAAACATCAATACCCGCCTAGTTTTCCCCGCCGCTTTGTCTCCCGCTCTGACCAGCGAAACAGCGTTAAGCCGATCGTCAGATAAAGCGCACCGTTGAGTAAGGCAATTGTTAAACTTGCCCAGTTTAGCCCTTCGCCCCGTGCCATCACCGATCGCAGCAGTCCTGCACCGGGAGCCATCGGCAAGAGCCAGCCCACAAAGCGCAAACTCCCTGTCCAGGTTTCGACGGGAGTGGTGAACAAAAACAGCAGCGCGAACTGAAACACGCTAAGCAACTGCTGCACTTGCTTCAGCAATAAAGCCAGAGAGCCGATCGAAAATGCCAGCCCATACGCACCCATCAGCACTGCCAGCAGCGGCGGAATCAGTGTCAGCGGAAAGGCAAGCTTACTGCCCGTAATCACAATAATCAGCAGCAGAATCGTCAGGTTAATGCCCAGATTCAGCAGCAGGCTGGCAAGCGCACGGATAAAAAACAGTCGCGACGCACCATAGGGGGTGAGAAACAATTGCTCCAGTGTTCCGGTGCGTGCCTCTTGCTGAAGTCCTCCGGCAATATCGCCCTGAATAAACAGCATCAGCGTCCATAGCACATAGCCAATCACGATCGAATCCAGCCGATCGCCAAGTTGAAACGCCGGACCCGCAATATACTTTGCGCTGAGAAATAGCCCGTAAAAAATTATCGTCGTACCAATAATGCCGCCGATCACTTCTGAAGAATAGCGCCGCAGTTGCAGCCAGCTTCGCTGAAGTTCGGCAAAAAAGAGGGGAAGCATAGAATATGGGAAAAAGACAATCGAATCAATCCTTTTTTATCCTAGCGATTTACTCGATCGAGGTTGAGTCAGCTGTCAAAATCAGAAGCTAGCAGAGCGTTCTGGAGTTTGTCACAATCCTTGTTAAACCTTCAATTAATGACTTCAATTAATGAGAACAGCTCTAACGAACAAACCAACGGATCAAAGCGTGAGAGTGCGATCGTCCTCGACATGCCTGCACAGCAGCAAACAAGATGAAGGGAGCCAGCAACGGCAATGCCCATGCTGACTCTAGTACAATCCAACCGACCACCCAGGAGAACACAAACTGAGTTTTAGGACTTGTATAGTGATGTGCTACATCAGAACAGGCAGGAATAACGAGCAAGGTTGTGAGGATAAAAACGATCGTCAGAAAACATGAGACAGACAGTTGAAAGTTGAGAGCTTTACGTCCTCGCTCATCTATAAATGAATGAATGTTTCGCTGCCTTTGCCACACCCAAAATGTCGCTGGGATGCCTGAATAGACTAGGAGTAGAGTAAAACTCAACAGCGTGATGAGCGACAAAAACTCGGAGGAATCATTGAAAACGACAGTGAGTAAAAGATTGAGACACCCTGCTACAAGCGGCAACAGCGGCAGCCAAGCTAATCCTGCCAGATGGCAGCAGGCAGCACGGAAACGAATAGCGCGACTCAAGGAGGAAGACGGCATAAAAGCACATTCAGTAGGTGAGGAGAAGTCCTGGGAGGCAAACTGAGATTCGGATACCAATCAGTGATGCCAGAAGAATTCCCACACCTTCCGATAGTTGATGCAAAATCTTGTACTGTACTGCGAGGTGCTAATTGCCTGAATTGTTTATCGGACTCTTTGTTCTTGCCCTCTTTGTAGCCCAAATTCTGCTTTACGTCACAACAGCTCGCATTGCCCATCGAAAAGGATATCGCTGGTGTTTTTGGATCTTTGTAGGAAATGGATTGCTGGGACTACCCCTCATGCTCCTCTTACCCGCTGCGAATCAACCGGGATTAGCATTGAAAACTCAACAGCAGCAGCGACAGAAAGGCAATCTGCTCGGAGC
>NZ_JACJOR010000055.1:0-13025 GCF_014695615.1 Leptolyngbya sp. FACHB-711 | reverse complement strand
GTTCGATCGCTCCTACCTGCTCCGGTGCAGGGCAAAGTCTCTATTGACGCTCGATTTATTCCTTCCAGTCAGCTTGGTGGCGATTGCTTTGATTACTTCTGGCTGGATGACAACCATCTGGTGCTGTATTTGCTCGATGTGTCGGGACACGGGCTGGGGGCGGCTTTGCCATCGGTGATTCTGCTCAACTTGCTGCGATCGCAGTCTCTACCCGAAGTCGATTTTCGTCATCCCGAAGCCGTTTTGACTGCTCTAAATCAGGCGTTTCAAATGCATAGCCAGAACCAGAAATTTTTCACGATCTGGTACGGCGTTTATCAGCCCAGTTCTCGACAGCTCACTTATGCCAGTGCTGGACATCCACCTGCCGTATTGCTCACGAGTGATGCCCTGTCTACCATGACTCAACTGTTGCGAACACCTAATTTTCCGATCGGTATGATTGAGCAATTTCAAGTCAACTGCAAGGTCACAACAATTCCTGCGAATAGCGTCCTTTATCTCTACAGCGATGGAGCCTATGAGGTGCAGCACGCCAGTAATCAGTGGGGGCTGGAAAGCTTTATTCAGCTATTAATTGATGCTGGACAGCAAACCAATTTGGAGCAGGTTCTCAATCGCCTATTTAAGCAGTTTCAGGGGCGTTCTTTAAGCGATGATCTCGCGCTTGTCCGAGCTGATTTTAGCTAGTAATTTCAGACAGTGATTTTAGCTAATATTTTTAGCTGGAAGGCTCATCTTTAGCCTGAGTCAAAAACTCTTCCTGATCTGCAAAGATGCGAAAAATTCGATCCATGCTTGTGAGTTCGAGCAGCATCTTGACCTGCTGATTGACCGAGCAAAGATAAAGTTTTTTGCCCTGATCGTGAATTAAGCGAACTGCTGTAATCAAAGCTGCTAAACCAGAACTATCCATAAATGTCACATCTTGAAAATCGATCAAAACGCACCTTGCTCCTGTAGTCAGGCATTGGCTTACTTCGTTCCGGAGCTGATCTGCTTGCGTTCCATCCAGAATTCCAGTGAGCTGGATGATCTTAATATTTTGATTAATCATTGAATGGGTTAAATTCCTAATTGCTAAGCTTCTAATGGTTAGGCACGATCGCCAAACCCAAAACACTCCCTTCCAATCATCAATCTACCGCAGAATTCTTTCAGCACAAATCTCAGCCAGACGATCGTCGCTGATAAAAAATTAGACAGCGATCCAAGAAGCTGGAAGGCTGTCTTAATCGATCATGCAGCTTGAACTCTCTCTCTCGAATCCTGCACCTGAGTTTTTAGCCTAAATTTTGCAATTTTTTTGATTTTTCCGACGGGGCGAACAGCTTCGCGGCATTCTACCACCAGCGTAATTCCAGATGGCTTCGCGTCGGGCGGCTTAATTCTTGTTCGTCCAGCCAATTAACAGCTTTGTACGTGCCGAAAACGTGGTCCCACCAGTCTACTGCCAGTCCAAAGTTGTGATGCCACATGCCGTACTTGTGATGCACATAGTGAACAGGCATTTTCATCCAGAAGCACTTGGTTGGGTCTTCGTGCTGAAGCTGATGCGCGTATGCAGAAAAGACCGCAAACGCAACGCCACCCAGCGTCCAGCCCAACCCCATCTGCCAGGATACCAGGAACATCGGCAGCATCAGAAAAAAGCTGCCCTTCAGATAGTCCAGAAATTCCCAGAACACGCCCTGTCCGTCATTCTTCTTATGGTGATCCAGATGTCGCGCCCCCAGCGTAGATTCCGGGGCAACGTGCATTTTGCGATGAACCCAGTATTCAACCAGGCTTGCCAGCACAAAGGCAACAAAAAAGCAGACGATCGCAGCAATCCACATACCCGTTCAACTCCTGACACTGTTTCTTATCGTAGCCGTGAAGCTAAAAGGAGACAATTGAACCTGAATGAGCCTTGGTTTTATCGTGACAACCCTGGCTGAAGGTTGAGACGTTTTAGCCCCTCCGAAACTCCTCCAAAGTCCTCTTATCCCTATTCTTGTCGCCGATCGTTGAGCTTCAGTTCCCCGTCCTACTCCAATCGCCCAGCTTCTTTGGGTTTCTGGCGATCGAGCTTCAGCACCAGCACTCCCAACGGAGGGAGGCAGAGGTCGATCGAGTAAGGGCGATTGTGAAATGACCATTCCTCTGCCCACTTACCGCCCAGGTTGCCCATGTTGCTGCCGCCGTACTCGCGAGAATCGCTGTTGAATAGCTCCGTGTAGAAGCCCAGCTCCGGCACGCCGACTCGATAGTGCGAATGGGGCTGCGGCGTGAAGTTACAGACGGTGATGACAAACTCGTCTGGGTCTTTTGCCTGGCGAATAAAGGACACGACGCTATGGCGGTTATCGCTGCAATCGATCCACTCAAAGCCTTCCTGGGTAAAATCAACCTGATACAGAGCGGGTTCGCTGGTGTAAAGCTGATTCAGCCGACTCATGAAGTATTTCAGCTTCTGGTGTGCCTCAAACTGAAGCAGATTCCATTCCAGATCACCCCAGACATTCCACTCGCTCCACTGCCCGAACTCATTGCTCATGAACAGGGTCTTCTTACCTGGATGCGTGAACATATAGGTATAGAGGCAGCGCAGGTTAGCGAATTTTTGCCATTCATCACCCGGCATTTTGCCGATCATTGGGCTTTTACCGTGGACGACCTCGTCGTGAGACAACGCCAGCATAAAGTTTTCGCTAAAAGCGTACCAGATGCTGAAGGTGACGTTGTTCTGGTGGAACTGGCGGAACCAGGGGTCCATGTGGAAATAATCGAGCATGTCGTGCATCCAGCCCATATTCCACTTGAGGTTGAACCCTAACCCGCCGACATAAGTGGGCCAGGACACCATTGGCCATGCCGTAGACTCCTCGGCGATCGTCAATGTCCCCGGAAAGTAGCTAAAGACGAGGTGATTCATCTGCCGCAGAAAGTCCGCCGCTTCGATGTTTTCCCGTCCACCATACTCGTTTGTGACCCATTCGCCTGTCGGACGCTGATAGTCGAGATACAGCATCGATGCCACTGCATCCACCCGCACCCCATCAATGTGGAACTTGTCGAACCAGAATAGGGCATTGGCAACCAGGAAGTTTCTCACTTCGTTGCGGGCATAGTTAAACACCAGCGTGCCCCATTCTTTGTGTTCGCCCTTGCGGGGGTCGGCGTATTCGTACAGGTGCGTGCCGTCGAAGAATGCCAGCCCGTGCCCGTCTTTGGGGAAGTGACCAGGAACCCAGTCCACAATCACGCCAATTCCATTCAGGTGGCACTGATCGACAAAATACATGAAATCTTGAGGTGTGCCATGACGGGAGGTTACCGCATAGTAGCCTGTCACCTGATAGCCCCAGGAACCGTCAAAAGGGTGTTCGGCGATCGGCAATAGCTCGACGTGCGTATAGCCCAGCTCTTTCACATAAGGAATCAGACGATCGGCGAGTTCCCGATAGGTGAGGAACCGTGCGCCTGGCTTCAGGTCTGCCACAATGACGGGCGGAATCACATTGCCGTTTTGATCATGGGCAGGTTCGGCCGCTGAGCCGTGTAACCAGGAGCCCAAATGCACCTCATACACTGAAACAGGGTGCGTCAGGGGATCGGTGTGGCGACGCTGCTCCATCCAGTCGCTATCTTTCCATTCGTAGGAAGAAAGGTCAGTGACGATCGAGGCGGTTTTGGGGCGAACTTCCTGCTGATAGCCGTAGGGGTCGGATTTTTCGTAGATGTGACCCGCGTGATTTTTAATCTCGTATTTATAGCTCGTGCCCGCGCCAATATCGGGAATAAACAGCTCCCAAACGCCATTTCCGCGCACCCGCATCTGGTGTAGCCGCCCATCCCACTGGTTAAAGTCGCCGAGCACTGAGACATTTCTGGCATTCGGTGCCCAGACCGCAAAGTAAACGCCCTTGACGCCGTCAACTTCAGTCGGATGTGCGCCGAGCTTTTCGTAAATGCGGTGATGATTCCCTTCGGAAAACAGGTGAAGATCAAAATCAGTGAGGCTAGGCGATCGAAACGCATAAGGGTCGTAAACTACCCGCTCGTGTTCGCCTTCCTGAATCCGCAACTGATAGTTTTTCAGTTCATCGACATCGAGCACACACTCAAAAAAGTGCGGATCGTGAACCGCGTGCATCGGGTATTCTTTGCGCTCATCCGGGTAAACGACCCAGGCAGCATTGGCACGGGGCAGGTAGGCTCTCACTGCCCAAACGGATTTTCCGTTTTGATGAAGCTGGTGCGGTCCCAAAACTTCAAACGGGTCATGGTGCTGATTCCAAACAATCCGTTCGATTTGCTCTGGTGCAACGGTCATGGACATGAATGTACCTACCTAGACGCAATATAACGAAGATTACAGTGGCAGATTGAACAATTTTGCTGAACTGGGCTGGATAGTCAGGATTAAAGAAATTATGCGATCGCGTTCAGCAGTTCAACTCAACAAAGGAATAAAACAAGGAATAAAACGGTGCAATCGTACTGGTTAGCTTAGAACTGTCCCAAAAATTGAGACAACCGCTCTAAGGTATAGACTGCTGCAAGCCAGGACTTCGATGTGAAGCTGTTTGCAGGGTGTCAACGCCGCCGATTGCCCGATCGATCGCAAGCAGTAAAACGGTCTTTTTTCAAAAGGCTGATCACAAACCTTAACAAAGAGTACCAAATTGCTGATAATCTCTCAAATTTTGTTGTCGAATTGCCCTTGTCGCGTTGACAAAGTGCCCGGTAGGGACAAGGGCGTGGGGCAATGCCGCTTTATACGGAGGGAACCTCTGCGTTCTTTTCAAAGTCTGTGGCTCAAAGTCTATTGCTCAAAGTCTATCGCTCAAAGTCTATTGCTCAAAGTTTATTGCTCAAAGCCTGCTCTCACTGTCCAAGCTGCTTCTCAGGAATTGCTCTGCTAAAGGCGCAAGCTAGGTGCTCCATTCCTTTCCTGCTACTTTAGGATCATCTAAAGTTTTTTCCTGTTTCTGCTCATTTGTTTCTGGCTGTTTATACATCAGCGTTTTGGTGCGATCGACAGGCGACCATCGGGCATTCTATCTACGGTAGCTCCACGCAATACCACCCTTCGCGCAAGGTTTATGAGGCAGTTTCGGAAACAGTTCAATTGGTTGCGTGTGCTTCTCAAAAGAGAGCATCGTCCGCTGTGGAAAGTGAGCCTTGTGATCTCGGCGAGTATTTTGCTGCTGCGCTATTTTGGCTTGCTACAGGCTCCTGAGCTGGCAATGCTCGACCAGATGTTTCGTCTGCGCCCGATCGAGGCAGCCGATCCGCGCATTGTGCTGGTGACGATTAGCGATGCCGATATCCGCCAGATTCAAGCTTGGCCTATTCCTGATCAAGTGCTGGCAAACCTGATCGAACGAGTTCGCACGGCTGAGCCGCGAGCGATCGGGCTAACGCTGTATCGCGATCTGTCAGTCGGTGAGGGTCAAGCTGAGCTAGAAAGAATTTTCGCCACCACACCCAACCTAATTGGCACGGAAAAGCTGCCCGATAACGAGAGTGCCGCAGTCGCCCCACCCACAACCCTCGAGCGTCAGCAGCAGGTGGGCTTTAACAACGTGGTGATTGATGCGGATAACGTGGTGCGTCGATCGCTGCTGTTTCTTCAGCTTAAGCAAGAGCTGCACCGCAGTTTTGCCCTTAAACTTGCTCTGAAATACCTGGAGCCAGAATCAATCGGCTTACGTGCCCGAGGCACTCAGGTCGAAATTGGGTCACTCAAGCTGCTGCCGATCGCCTCCCAGGTTGGGGGTTATATGCGAGCGGATGTGGGCGGCTATCAAATTCTGGCAAATCCGCGCAGTCCCGCCGCCGCATTTGAATCCTTGTCGCTCTCGCAGGTCTTATCAGGCGAATTCGATCCAGAAATCATGCGCGATCGCGTTGTGCTGATTGGCTCCACGTCGGATAGCGTCCGCGACGTTTTTTACACCTCCTACAGCGGAGGATTGGGTGGCAACTCGCTGCCGATTAGCGGAGTCGAGCTACAGGCGCAGTTTGTCAGCCAGCTTTTAAGCGCAGTGCTGGATCAGCGTCCGCTGCTGCACGTTCCGCCAGAAGGGTTTAAGATTCTCTGGCTCTGGCTCTGGTGCTGGGTGGGGGCTGCGCTCTGCTGGTGGGTTCGTCCGCTGGAGCGATCGGCGGTTCGGGTGGGGGTGGCTAGCCTGGGACTCATGCTCATTTGCTATGTCGCTTTTTTGCTGGGATACTGGCTGCCGCTCGTGCCACCGCTGAGTGCTCTGCTGGGTGCAACGATCGCGATGACCGGACGCATTGCTCGCCAGGAAGGAGAACTCAAGAAATCCAAGGAATTTCTCAATTCCATCATTAATACGATTCCTGATCCAGTCTTTGTCAAAAATCAGTCCCATCGCTGGATTGTGCTGAATCGGGCATTTGCCCACTTTATTGGCTACCCGATCGACGTGCTGCTGGAAAAGACAGACTTCGACTTTTTCCCGGCTCAGGAAGCCAACCGCTTTTGGGAACAGGATCAACTCACGTTTCAGCGCGGTACTCAGCAGGAAACCGAAGAAGAATTCACCGATGCTAAAGGCGTGACTTATCTGATTGCCACAAAGCGATCGCTGCACCGAGACGCGGCGGGCAATGTGTTTCTGGTGGGAGTGATTCGCGATATTACCCGACGCAAGCAGGTGGAAGAAGAACTGCGGCGTACGGCGGCTGAGCTGGTGCAGTCCAACGCTGAGCTACAGCAAGCTAAAGAAGACTTAACCCGGCTTGCCTTCTATGATCTGTTGACCGGACTCGCTAACCGCAAACTGCTGCAAGAACGCCTCAGCAGCGCACTCACCTGGGCAAACCCAAATCAAATGGTGGCAGTGCTGTTCCTTGATCTGGATGGGTTTAAGCAAATCAACGACACCTATGGACACCACATCGGCGATCTGCTGCTGCGAACTGTGGCGCAACGGCTGCTCGGCTGTTTGCGAAGTAGTGATACGGTGGCTCGCCTGGGCGGCGATGAATTTGTCGTTGTGCTGCCCGGAATTCCCAGCATCTCGGATGTGATTTGCGTTGCCGATAAGATCTTGCTGACCCTTTCTCAGAAGATCGTCCTGCAAGGAGAACTGCTCTCGATTTCGACCAGTGTGGGCATTAGCCTTTATCCAATTGATAGCATCACGCCCTCAGATTTGCTGAAACAAGCCGATGCTGCTATGTATCGCGCCAAACAGCGCGGCAAAAATTGCTATGAATTTCATCAGACCGGGCTGATGCCTGCGGACTGCGAGGAGCCGTCGCTCGTGCCGTCGTCTGAGCCTGCCGCTGCTTCGGAAACCATTCGGTAGGGGCTTGAGACAAATTCGGGCTGCCAGCGATACTGCCGCAGACTCACTTTTCCCTGTTTGCTGAACACGATGCCTTCTTGCTCCAGGAGCGATCGTTGCAGGTAATCGGTTCCGTGCCGAAAAGGAGACTCGGACACTTTCCCCTTCGCATTAATCACGCGATGCCAGGGAATGTCGTCCAACTGCATATCTACCCGATACAGGGCATAGCCCACCAGCCGCGCCTGCCCCGGAAGGCTTGCCAACTCTGCGACTTGACCATAAGTTGCGACCTTGCCGGAAGGAATCTGCCGGACGATCGCATAAATGGCATCGTAAGTAGACACAGGAGACACCCAAATTTCCTATAGTTTCAAGACGATAGACTGGAGATTAGCCGCTGGAAGCGCTAGACTCTGGACGGTATGCCTCAGACCCTTTCAGGGATTCTTCCCGGTCTGCTGGCTTCAGTCTATTTTCTCTTGTTCATCCCCTTCGTGTGATTTTTCGTTAGTCCTGTGGCACAAGCATCTTCATCCCGTTCCCGATATCCGCTTCGTCAAACCTTTCGGCGTTATGCGCTGCAATGGCTGGAGCGACCCAGCGTTCAGCAAATCGTTCGCTATAGCTCTGCCTCGAAGGGCTGGCTGTTGAGCGGGGCTGCGCTGCTCGTGCTGCTGCTGTGGAACTGGCGACTGGTCATTTCGCTGGGGCTGGGGCTACTGACGCTATCAGCGGGGTATTTGCTGCAACAGGGACAGGGAAGACGGCTGTGGGCAATCTGCCAGCACTGGTGGCAAACCGTCGATCGCCCCTTTATATTGACCCTTGGCAGTAGCATTTTCGTCGTAGGGATGAGCTATCTAACGCTCTCGATCTGGCAGGAAATGCAATCGTCTTGGGTAGCGGTCGGGTTTGTGCTTCAGGGCACAGCCGTTCTGACTGTTTTAGGTCTGTTGGCATGGCAAGTTTGGCGGCAGACCCAGATCAGCCACGCTCCCCTGAATTCCGCGCTTGATCGAGACTGGTTCATCGATTTGGCAGACTCCGACCCGCTCAAGCGACTGCTGGCAGTGCGGCAACTCACCCACGCCCTCACCCAACCTCACCCGTCTTTATTGCTCACCCCAAAAGAACTAGCAGAAACCTTTCGCCTGATGCTGAACCGCGAAACCGAGCCGATCGTTTGCTGCGCCCTGCTGGAAAGCCTGCAAATCCTCGATGCTCGTGTACCTTCGCTGCAAGCCAGTTCTCAACCTGCCGTCCTGGTGACAGCGCGAATCAGGGAGCCTGTTGAACGCGACGCAAAATAGCAAAATAATTTTGGTGTTGCTGGACTGAAGGGTGAAGGATTGAGTTTGACTGCGTTAGGTAGCCCCAAAGGGGTCAATTCTGAGGGACTTTGAGTGTTTGAGCGTTCTCCAGCAATGGGGAGCGAACTGATCTCGTGATTTAGCCACGGTAATCATTCGATCGCTTCCCCGATCGCGAATTGTTCCCCCTCAAAAATGCCCTAAGGGCAGGTCTTGTGGTTGATCTGATATATCTCCCATATCTCAAGCAAAACCTGCCCCGCATCTCCTCACTCACTCACCGACCCACTCACTCATCTACCCACTCTCCGCCCCTCTGTCTGCGCGATCGTCAATCTCGTCTTCAGCACCGTATCCGGGTTGAGGCTGATCGAATCAATTCCCTGCTCTACCAGGAAGGCGGCAAATTCAGGGTAATCGCTGGGAGCCTGGCCGCAGATGCCGACCTTGCGCCCTTTTGCCTTAGCACGCTGAATCACCATGCGGATTAGCTCTTTCACGGCTTCGTTGCGCTCGTCGAATAAGTGAGACACCAGGGCGGAGTCGCGATCGAGTCCCAGGGTGAGCTGAGTCAGGTCGTTTGAGCCGATCGAGAAGCCGTCGAAGATTTCGCTGAACTGGTCTGCCAGGATGACATTGCTCGGCAGTTCGCACATCACATAGACCTGCAAGCCGTTTTCGCCCCGAACTAAGCCGTGTTTCGCGAGTTCTGCTAGCACTTTGCGACCTTCTTCGGGAGTGCGACAGAAAGGGATCATCGGAATCACGTTGGTTAAGCCCATTTCGTCTCGCACTCGCTTAAACGCCAGACATTCCAGTGCAAAGGCATCGCGATATTTCGGGTCATAATAGCGAGATGCACCGCGCCAGCCCAACATCGGGTTTTCTTCTTCTGGCTCAAAGGCTCTGCCGCCCAGCAAGTTCGCATACTCATTGCTCTTGAAGTCCGACATTCGCACAATCACTGGGTTCGGGTGAAAGGCGGCTGCCAACATGCCAATTCCCGAAGCTAAGCGGCTGACAAAGTAGTCGGGTTTGTGGGGATAAAGAGCCGTGATCCGAGCAATTTCCTGCTTTACGAATTTGTCTTCGAGGCGATCGAAGTTCATCAGGGCGAGGGGATGCACGCGAATGTGGTTGGCAATAATAAATTCAGTGCGGGCCAGTCCAACGCCGTCGCAGGGCAGGGCAGCCAGTCCAAATGCTTCGTGCGGATTGCCCACATTCATCAGGACTTTGGTGCGGGTGGGAGGCAAATTGTCGAGCGGCAGTTCTTCGACTTCAAAGGGTAGCAGTCCGGCATAAACCTGTCCTTCTTCGCCTGCGGCACAGGAAACCGTCACTTCCTGACCGTGATGCAGCAAACCCGTAGCATCGCCGCTGCCGACGATTGCCGGAATGCCTAACTCTCTGGCAATAATCGCCGCGTGACAGGTCCGCCCACCCTGATTGGTGATTACAGCTCCTGCTTTTTTCATAATCGGTTCCCAGTCGGGGTCAGTGCGCGTCGTCACCAGCACTTCGCCTTCCTGGAACGCTTCAAGCTGATCGAGTTCGGTGATAATTCGCACCTTGCCTTGTCCAATCATGTCGCCCACAGCGCGTCCGGTGAGCAGCACGTTAGCCGGAGCCGGGTCTTTCAGCCGATAAGAGCGCAGCACATTGCCCACCTTCTGGGAGTGAACCGTTTCTGGGCGAGCCTGGACGATAAACAGCTCTCCGGTTGTGCCGTCCTTTGCCCACTCGATATCCATCGGCGTTTTGCTGCCGTGAACCGAGGAATAGTGGTCTTCAATAATGCAAGCCCATTCTGCAAGCTGAAGGATTTCGGCGTCATGGATCGCAAACTGCTGCTGCTCCGACTTGGCAACCGGGACGTTCACTGTGGCTTTGCCGCCGCCAATGTCATAGATCATCTTGATTTCTTTGCTGCCCAACCGCTTTTCCAGAATTGGACGAAAGCCCTTCTTCAGCGTCGGCTTGAACACGATGTATTCATCGGGATTCACCACACCCTGCACCACGTTCTCGCCTAGCCCGTAAGCCGCCGTCACCAGTGCAGCATTCTCAAAGCCAGATTCTGTATCAATCGAAAACATCACGCCCGAGGCTGCCAGATCCGATCGCACCATTTTCTGCACACCCACTGAGAGCGCGACTTCAAAGTGATCAAAGTTTTTGATTGTCCGATAGGAAATTGCTCGATCGGTAAACAGCGAGGCAAAGCACAGATGGCAGGCTTCCAGCACTCGACTGATGCCGTGAATATTCAAGTAGGTTTCCTGCTGTCCAGCAAAGCTGGCATCAGGCAAATCTTCTGCCGTTGCACTCGATCGCACTGCCACATCCACACCGCTATGCTTGCTCAAGCAGTCTTCCCGCTCTAAGCCGCGCATGCCCTCACAGATATCTAGCGATGCTCCATACCGATCGCAAAGCTGAATGTAGGCATCCACGATCGACCGATCCAGTTCCGGCGGAAAGGGCGTGTCCAGAATCAGCGTCCGTGCCTGTCTACCACACTCCCGAAGCTGCGCCATATCGTTTACGTCCAGATTGGCGAATAGCTGCCTCAGCCTTGGTTCCAACCCTGCCTGCCGCATGAAATAGCGAAATGCATAGGCAGTCGTTGCAAACCCGGTTGGCACATTCACGCCTCTGGGTGTAAGCTGCTGAATCATTTCTCCCAGCGAGGCATTTTTACCGCCCACGACCGGTACATCGTGAATGCCGACCTGCTCAAACCACAGCACAAATGCCTGCTCTTTTTGCGCCTGATCGAGGACGGGAAGATTTTGAAACCGATTTGCAAGAGTCATGAAGTGCGGCTCCTAATCACGAAAGCTTTTTAACGAAAACGAGGAAAGATGGCAGCGATCGAATGGGGGCAATCGACGATCACAAAACTGCCAGGCAGAAAAACTGGAGAGAAACAGAAGAAAATTGGGGCAGTTGACCTGACCTTTTTGAGGGGATGTTTGACAGGTCGTGTCAGTTCTGCGCTGCTTCCTGAATCCCCATTAATGGAGACTTTGAACGTTAGAGAAGGCTCAGTTCCCTTCAGGATTAGAGGGCTGGGGGAACAATTCGGAGAACAGTCAGGACTGTTCAAACATTTTTCTAAGAAACAAAACTCGACCTGTGAGCCAGTGCAGAAGGGAAGCAGTTTCTCTGAAGATCGATCGTCTTGAGCAACGCAAAAACGCAAAGGGCACGATCGCCGAATCTACCGGACGATCGAAGGAATTGTAGAGATATCAGTTAAATTACGGTAAAGAAAGCGAGTCTGGCTTCCTCCCTCTGGGTTAACTGGTCAGGGGAACGGAAGTCACTCGTAGCTTCATTTTATGAATAAGACTCTGAAGACGGCGATATTCTGCAAAAAATAGTATCAATTGATACTGTTTTATCGATTGCGCTTGGGACATCGTTCAAAAAAGTAGGAGGAATCGTAACGAGTGAACGCAGCAGAACAGGCGATCGGGCTAGAGCTAGCGACCAAAATTGCCGCCGTCGTGAATTTGTTTAAGGCACAGTTTCCCGATGCGCGGGCAGATCTGAAGCCCTGGGCAAACGACCCGGATACCCGTGATCTGGTTGACCCTGACTCGATCGACATCGGGTTTCACTTTCCGGGCTGGAGTCGCCGCCTGCAAAGCCGCAGTGTCCTGGTGCAAATTCGCTTTTACCAAGACCTGGGGACGAAGAAGAATCGGGCGATCGGCATCGAAGCCGCAGGGTTTACCCATCTCGGCGAACAGTGGCGGATGTCTACGATCGAGAACTGGCAATTTGTCGGAAAGACTGAGCCGATCGAGGAGATGAAAGGGCAAATTCGGGAGTTTTGTCGGCAGAGTTTTGAGTTATTTAATGGGGAAGTCGGGAGTGGGGAGTGGGGAGTCGGTGAGGAGATGGGAGATGGCGGGTAAGTGAGTTCATCGATTACATCAGATTTGCAAATACGGCTTTTCCGTCAAATGCAGTGAGAGCAAGCCAGGTGTAGGTCGATACCCATTTAAAGAGTGTTGCTGTTTCTTGGGGAACCCAGGTTTTAGTAAACATGATGATCACAAAAAGATTGCCAGAAGGAAGTAAACCGCCAAAGCCTAAAACAGACTTCACCTGATAAGGAACCACAAAATCTTTTTGAGCAGGAATATATTGGCTACCTAACGCGGTCGGAACATGAAAGATAAAGGTGCTATGAATTTTCCGCTCTGAGTGAATTAAAAGGTCGGGCATGGGTTCTAAAACCGTGTCAATTTCTAACCCAAATTGCTGAATTAGTCGCGAGATCATCGGAATCTTGCTAACAAAATCGACGCTTAATAAGGGAATCGCTTTGTGCCCCGATGAGCCGTCTCTTGTGTTCCAGTGCGGTTCGTCTCCTGCCGTTGCCATCAAG